>JBFYWX010000051.1:0-12264 GCA_041310825.1 Desulfobacteraceae bacterium
CCTGGCATAGGTAGTGGAAGGTGCCGACGTAGCCCGGGGTGGACGGCACGACGACGCTCACGGTGGTGAGCACCAGTACGACCAGACCGGCATGCCAGGGCAGGGAATAAAGCCGGGTGAGGTCGAAGGCCGCGAGGCAGAGGTAAAAGACGGCGGCGTAGCAGGCCCAGATACCGATCGACAGTGCCCCCACGGCCAGGTAGTGCCGGGGGGCGGCGAGCGGCTGGATCCCGTGGACGAAATTCAGGGCCAGGGTTTCGATCCGCCCTCCGATCCGCTCCGGAATCGGCTTCAGCAGATACCGCACGAGGGCGGCGGTTCGGGGTTCGTAGCGTTTGGCGCCGACGAGGGCCGCGAGCAGCGCGAGCGCCCCGGCCAGCATGAGGACCCCGCTCATCTCCACCCAGGAAGGGAAGGGGTGGACGATCACGACCAGCCCCATCACGGCAATGAGCGCGATGACATCGAGGATGCGCTCGACCACGATGGAGGCGAACGCGGCGCTTGCGGAGATTCCGGATTTCTTGCCGAGCACGAAGGCGCGCAGCAACTCGCCCAGGTGGGCCGGCAGGAAGCTGTTCGCGGCGTAGCCGATCACCAGGGCCGAGAAGAGACGGCCTGTGCCCACGCGTTGAACCGGGAAGAGCAGGTATTGCCAGCGCAGGGCCCGCAGGAGGTGAGCGGCCATCATCGTCGCCACGGCCAGCCCCACCAGCCCGTAACGGGCCCCGGCGAGGGCGCGGGCCATCTGTCCGAAATCGACCCCGCGCAGCGCCAGCCAGATGCAGACCGCCATGACGGTCAGGCCGAAGGCCAGATGGAACGTGTGTTTCCGCATTCCTGTCGCGTCGCCCCCCACAGGGGCGGGGAGAACCGGCCCAGGCCTTATCAGGTGGCCGTGTTCTTGACGAGCATCGTGGTGGGGTCCAGCACCAGGCGGGAGTGCTCCGGTGTAAGTTGCACGCCCTTGAGGGGCACCACGTGAATCTCCTGGCCGGCCGGCAGGAGCTGCAGCGCCACGGAAAAAAGGTCATCCACGTCGGCCAGTTGCTTGGGCACCCCACCGGGCCCCGGGTCCTCGTGGCGATGGGTCCGGATGCTGAACCATACCTGCAGGCCGTGCGGGCGGACGATTTTCTTGAGATCGGAGAGCATGTCGCGCACCGGCTCGTCGAAGGAGAGCCCGTCCACGATGAGCATGCGCGGGACGAAGATGTTCTGCTCGATCAGGTCTCCCAGGCGCTCCTCCAGCCGCGGAACGCTGAACCCGTCGGTGCGGAAGGTCATGATGAAGCGATGGGGCAGGAGCGACTCCCAGACCTGGCCGCTTTGCGGCACGGCCAGGTCGGAGGCGATGTGGGCGAAGATGTTCTGGTACCAGAGGCTGGCCTTGTTCACCGGCTGGTTCAGGCTGACGTGCAGGACGTTGCGCGCGTTGAGCATGGCGTTCAGCGCGATCTGGACCATGAGCGCGGTTTTGCCGACGCCGGCCCGGGCGAGCACAGCGCCGAACTGGCCGGGAGCGAGGACTTCCTCGGACTGTCCGCCCAGACAGCGCAGGGGGTTGCACAGGGTGAGATCGTTTTTGATCATGGCGAAAAACCTCTCCTTGATGAGGATGACCTCCGCCGCGGGCTTCCAGGAACCCCTCGCGGCTCTCGTCTGGAATATGTCGTTTCGCAAGTTGGTCCGGCCGGGATGATGGTTCACGCCACTTTTTTCTTCTGCTCCGCGGCCTTTTTTTCCAACTCCTCGGCGATCGAGTGGGGCACCTGCTTGTAGGCCAGGAATTCCATCGTGAACTGGGCCTGGCCCTGGGTGAGGGACCGCAGCACCGTGGCGTAGCCGAACATCTCGGCCAGGGGCACCTGGCTCTCGATGACGCAGAGCGCCCCTTCGTCCTGGGCGCCGACGATCATGCCGCGGCGCTGGTTGAGAGAGCCCATCACCGGCCCCTGGAAGGCGGTGGGCGTTTCGACGACGACTTTCATGATGGGCTCCTGGATCACCGGCTTGGCCTTGAAATAACCCTGTTGGAAGGCCCCGCGGGCGGCCGCCTGAAAGGCCATGTCGGAGGAGTCCACGGCATGGGAGGCCCCGTCGTTGATGGCGATTTTGATCCCCGTGACCGGGAACTCCATCTTCGGCCCCTTGGCGAGGCAATCCCGAAACCCCTTCTCGCAGGCGTTGATGAACTGGGTGGGGATGGAACCGCCCACCACCCGGTTGTCGAACTCGAAGTCGGCCTCGGCGAGCGGCTCCATCCAACCTGCCACCCGGCCATACTGGCCCGAGCCGCCGGTCTGCTTCTTGTGCAGGTAGTCGAAATCGGCCCGCTGGGTGATGGTTTCACGATAGGCGACCCGCGGCGCCCCGGCCGCGACCTCGGCCGCATACTCGCGCTGCATGCGCTCGATGTACACCTCGAGGTGCAGCTCACCCATGCCCGAGATGATGGTCTCGTTGGTCTCGGGATTCACGTGGGTCTTGAAGGTCGGGTCCTCTTTCGTAAACCGGTTCAAGGCCTTGGACATGTTGATCTCCGCCTTGTGGTCCTTCGGGCGGATGGCCAGTGAAATGACCGGTTTGGGCACGTACATGGAGGTCATGGTCAGGCTCAGGCCCGGGGCGACGAAGGTGTCCCCCGAGGCGCAGTCGATCCCGAAGAGGGCCCCGATGTAGCCGGCCGGAATCGATTCGATCTCCTCCATCTGGTCGGCGTGCATGCGCACGACGCGGCCGACCTTGAGCTTGCGGCCGGTGCGTACGTTGACGATGGTCTCCCCCTTGCGCAGCGACCCCTGGTAGACCCGCAGGTAGGTGAGTTGGCCGTAGGTGCGGTCTTCCAGCTTGAAGGCGAGTGCCACCAGCGGGGCGGCGGCATCGGCGATGAGCGCGACCGGCGCCTCGTCCCGGTCCGTGTCGAGCGCGGTGTTTTCGACCTCGGCCGGGCAGGGGAGCAGCTCGTTCACGGCGTCGAGCAGCGGTTGAATCCCCTTGTTCTTGTAGGCCGAGCCTACAAAGACCGGGGTCAGCTCACGGGTGATCACGGCCTTTCTCAAGGCGGCCAGAATCAGCTCCCGGCCGACCTCCCGCTCATCGAGCAGGGCCTCCATCAGCTCGTCCGAAAACATCGAGGCGGCATCGAGCATCTCCGCGCGCTTGGCGGCGGCGAGCTCCTGCAGGTCATCGGGGATCGACTCGAAGCGGATCTCTTCGCCCTTTTCGCCGTCGAAATAGACGGCCTTCATGTCGATCAAGTCCACCACGCCGGCGAAATCCGACTCGAGTCCGATCGGCACCTGCATGGCGACGGCATGGTGGCCGAGTTTTTGTCGGAGCTGCTCCACCACGCGGAAGGGGTTGGCGCCGGAGCGGTCGCATTTGTTGACAAAGGCGATGCACGGCACCTTGTAGCGGCGCATCTGCTGGTCGACGGTGATGGACTGGGACTGGACGCCGGCCACCGCGCACAGGACCAGGACGGCGCCGTCGAGCACCCGCAGCGAGCGCTCCACCTCGATGGTGAAGTCCACATGGCCCGGGGTGTCGATGATGTTGATCTCGTGCCCCTGCCACTCGCAGAACGTGGCGGCCGAGGCGATGGTGATCCCCCGCTCCCGCTCGAGCTCCATGCTGTCCATGAACGCCCCTACGCCGTCCTTGCCCTTGACGTCGTGCATGGCGTGGATGCGCTTGGTGTAGAAGAGGATCCTCTCGGTGAGAGTCGTCTTGCCCGAATCGATATGGGCGCTGATGCCGATGTTCCTGACGCGCTGAATGTCCTTTTTCATGGTGCCGACCTTGAGTTACGTTTGAAAAAAAATTCCCGTCTCGGTGATCCCGAAACAGGACGATCAGACCCGAACGGCTTTCTTATTGCTTGTAACCGTTAAATCTATATTATGGTTAGGTTAGTTGTCAATAAAAATAAATCAAGGCCGGCCGCTTCCCGCCTGAGGCGGCCGGCGGCTCCGGCGGTGGCGCTTGGTGAGCGGGCGGCGGCGCAGCAGTAGGTAGGTGGCCCCCGCCCCGCCGTCACACCCGCGGGCGCTGGTGAAGGCGATCACCCACTTGCGCCAGGGGCCGCGGGTCAGCCACTCCTTCAGCTTGGATTTCAGCACCGGGTCGGACGGGGAGGAGAGCCCGCGTCCGTGAATGATCAACAGCGCGCGGTGGCCGGCCGCAAGACTCTGCCGGATAAAGTCCTCGAAGACCGCTTGGGCCTGTTCGGCGTTCAGCCCGTGCAGGTCCACATGCCCCTGGAGGGCGAAGTCGCCGCGGTGAAGGCGGAGGGTGATTCCGGGCGGCGCCAGGTAGCCGACCCCTTCCATGTATTCCGGCGTGTCGGCCACCACGAACCCCTCGCCGCAGGCGACGAGCTGCGCGAGGTGATCCGTTCCATCGGCATCCGCAGGCGGTCCGGTCGAAACCGGCACCGGATCCGGCCGTGGGGCAGGCACACGCCTTGGTTGCAGGCGCTGGACACCCCGCATGGCCTCGCTGAACAACTCCTCCTCGCTCGTTGGTGGGGGTGGTCCGACGGCGGTGGCCTTCGGCGCCGGCGCCGAGGGCCGGGGAAGCGGTTTCGTTGCCGTCAGCTGCCCCAGACGTTCGAACGGCCGATGAAACCCGCCGGATTCGTCCGATCTCATGAGCGCCTCCCTCGATGCGTTCACCTTATCCACGACGGCGCGGCAGGTCAACGGGGCGGGTCCCCCCAAAGTTTTTTCTCGCCCCGGATCCTTTCTTTTGATACAAACAAATTTTATGCAAATTCGGTGGCGGAGGGTGCCATGGATTGGCAGAATACCTATGCTTCCAAGCTGATTTCCGCCCAGGAAGCCATGACCAAGATCAAGCGTGGCAGCCGGGTGTTTCTCGGCACCGGGTGCGGCGAGCCCCAGCATCTGATCAAGGCCATGGTGTCGGACCAGGGCCTGTACGACATCATGATCTACCAGATGCTCTCCTTCACCCTGTCGCACTACGTCGACCACCTCTCGTTTCAGAAGCGCTTTTCGCTGAAGCTGTTTTTCATCAGCCGCTCCATGCGCCGGGCGGCGTTTGAAGGCCGCATCGACTACCTACCCTGCTATATGTCCCAGATCCCCGGTCTTTTTTCAAGCAACCGCATCGGCCTGGATGTGGCCATGGTCCAGGTCAGCCCGCCCGACAAATACGGCTACTGCAGCCTCGGGGTGTCGGTGGACATTACCCGCGCGGGGCTCGAAAACGCGCGCAGCGTGATCGCACAGGTCAACCAGCGTATGCCCCGCACCTGGGGCGACAGCTTTGTTCACGTGGACGACCTGGACTGGCTGGTGCCCTTCGACGAACCGCTGGTGCAGTCCTTCCCCACCCTGCAGGACAACGAGGTCTCACGGCGGATCGGCCACTACGTGTCCCAACTGGTGGAAGACGGGGCCACCATTCAAGTGGGCTTCGGGAACCTGCCCTTTCATATCCTCAAGTATCTCGACGACAAGAAGGATCTCGGGCTGCACACCCACGTGATCACCGACGGGTACCTGCCGCTGTTCGAGCGCAAAATCATCACCAACCGGAAAAAATCACTGCTCCCCGACCGGATCGTCACCTCGCTCTGCATGGGCTCCCAGCACTTGTACGACTTCGTCGACAACAACCCCGCCTTCTATTTCAGGGCCTCGGATTTCGTCAACGACCCGCTCGTGGTCGCACGCAACGACCACCTGGTCTCCATCAGCCCGGCCCTGGAAGTGGATTTGACCGGTCAGGTCTGCACCGACAGCCTGGGGTCGCTGTTCTACAGCGGTATCGGGGACCAGGTGGATTTTATGCGCGGCAGCGCCATGTCCAAAGGCGGGTTCTCCATCGTGGTGATGCCCTCCACCGCCCAGGGCGGCAAGGTGTCCCGGATCGTCCCGCACCTCAGCGAAGGCGCCGGGGTGGCGACGACCCGCGGGGACGTCAACTTTGTGGTCACCGAATACGGCATCGCCGAGCTCATGGGCAAGGGGATCTAC
The DNA here is from genome assembly GCA_041310825.1 of Desulfobacteraceae bacterium. Lineage (GTDB taxonomy): Bacteria > Desulfobacterota > Desulfobacteria > Desulfobacterales > SpSt-501 > SpSt-501. Next base: position 6,009 of record JBFYWX010000051.1, read on the forward strand.
CAGCGGGTGATGGAGCTCGCCCAGATCGCGCACCCCAAGTTCCGCGAGGAGCTGGTCGAAACCGCCAAGAAGCGCCGCTACATCTTCCCTGACCAGATGCCCCCCTCGACCGACGATTTGATCTTCATCGAGGGCTACAAACGCTCCTTCACGCTCAAGAACGGAAAAACCCTGGAGTTGCGGCCGCTGCTGCCATCGGACGAGTTCGCCTACCGCAATTTTTTCTACTCCTTGCAGGAGAAGACCATCTACATGCGCTTCTTCTACAAAATGCGGACTTTCACGCACGAGGTCGCCCAGAAACAGTGGGCCAGCCTGGACTACCGCCACAATATTTCCATTGTCGGCCTCGTGCAGAAAGGCGGTCACAAGGAGATCCTGGCCATCGGTTCGTATGCCCGGGAGAGCGAGGAGCGGGCCGAGGTGGCCTTTGTGGTGCGCGAAGACCACCAGGGGCAGGGGATCGGCTCCTACCTGCTGGAGCTGCTTGAGGCGATCGCCGCCCAGAACGGCTACCAGGGCTTCTGTGCGACGGTGCTGCGGGAAAATGCCTCGATGCTGCGGGTCTTTAAAAATCGCTATCCGAACGCCAAGGTGAGCTTTTCCGGCGGCAGTGAGGTGCTGGTCGACATGGCGTTTGCGGATGCCGTCCCCCCGGCGCCGAATTCCCAGGATGGCCAGAAATTCGCCCCGGCCCCCAGCTGATTCGTCCCCGCCCCTGCCCGGCAGAGAGGGGCGGAACGTAAAGGGGGCCCGCAAATGGTATTTCCCCGGCGAACCGCCGGCGTGTAACCCGGGGGCGCGGGGCGATACGGCTTGCTAAAAATCGGATTTTAGTGTAATTTAAGAAATATACGAGTATTCGCATCCGCGGTTCGGCACGCGTTGAGGCAGGTGCCGGATGCCCGGGCCGGAATGTGCCGATCGAAGGAAAAGACCGGTGTTCGGCTCAAGCATCGGGCCCATTAAGCCGAAGATATTTAACATGGAGATGGAGGGGCGGGCACGTGTCATACACGCTTGACCAGAAGCAGCTGGACCGGATCGAGGACATTTTGAAGGCCGACTTGGTCGACAACGGGGTGCGCTGTGTGTTCCTGATCGACATGGCCGGCAACATCATCACCAACCTCGACAACGGCGAGAGACAGCACGATATCTACTCGCTTGCCGCCTTGGCGGCGGGGAATTTCGGTGCGGTGAGCGCCATGGCCAAAATCATCGGGGAGAACGAGTTTTCCCTGCTGTTTCACAAGGGCCGTAAGGAGAACATCCACTTCAACAAAATTTCCGCTGAATTCCTCCTGATCACCATTTTCGGCAACGATATTTCCCTCGGGTTTTTGCGGCTGAAAGTCGGTGAATCGGTCGACCAGCTGAAAGGGATTTTGGAGCCGCTGACCGCAGCCCACGCCTGAGCGCCGATGGCCTTCATCAACCTAAAATCCAAGGTCATCCAGGTCAAAATCGTCTACTACGGTCCGGGCCGAGGAGGCAAGACGACCAGCCTGGAATACATTTACCGTAAATTCCAGCAGCGGATCCGCGCCGAGATGGTGACCATCAAGACCCACGGGGACCGCACGCTCTTTTTTGATTTTCTGCCCTTCGACATCGGGCTGATCAACGGCTACAATATAAAGATTCAACTTTACACGGTGCCCGGCCAGGTCAAATACAACGCCACCCGCCGGTTGGTGCTGCGCGGTGTGGACGGGATCGTGTTCGTGGCGGACGCCATGACCGTGCGGCGCGAGAAAAACATCCAGTCCTTGCGAAATCTTCATGAAAACCTGGCGAGTTACAAGAAGAATCTCGCGGCCTTGCCGCTGGTGATGCAGTACAATAAGATCGACCTGACCGCGCAGGGCATTCCGATACTGGACCTCGAGGCCCTGGAGCACGACCTCAATCGCGACCTCAAGGCTCCCAGTTTTGCCGCCAGCGCCTTGAAGGGGATCAACGTCGTGGCGACGCTCAAAAAGATCATTTCCATGAGCGTCGCCTCCGTGAAGAACGAATTCCTTTAGGAGACAGTCTCTTGGACCCATCATCCAAGTTCGATCCCCTCAACTCCGAGCTGGAAAGCCGACTGGACGACCTGTTTCGGGAGGACGACCCCGCACCGGCCCCACCGCCGCCGCCCAAGCGGGTCGTCGTCCAACCGCTCGAGGAGCTGAAGAAGACGGTCCTGTCTATCGACTGGGAAATTACCGCCGAGGCCCTCGCCGGCCTGCAGGAGCAGATCCGGCTGCTGAAAGTGACGTTTCAGCGGGACAAGTTGATCAGCATGTTCCTGCAAATCCTCGGGGCGCTGGGCCAGTACATCAAAACCAGCCGGAGCTACGTGCATCCGAGCACCTTTACGGTGCTGAATTCCGTGTTCGCGCGCCTGGATGACATCGTCACCGCGCCCCACATGCCCGAAGAGCGCAAGCGCAAACTGCTCCAGGTGGAAATGGCCGGCTACCAGGAGCTGCGCGACAAAATCATGAAGCGTCGCAAACCGATCCGCGCTGCGGCCGTCGAAAAGCCCGCCCCCGTCCCGGTGGCGGCCGCGAGTGCGGCGGGGGTGACGCCGCAGGTGCTGGCGCAGGCGGTTGAGGAACTGAAGCTGTTTATCCGCTCCGAGTTGAACCGCCTCAAGGAAGAATTGCGCGGCGGCCTCCGGCGAGGGTGAGACCGAGTGGTTTCCGGGTGTGACTAACGGGAAAGGAGCAGCGCCATGAGCAGGCCGCCGCGAGCCGCCGATCCTGCCGCGACGGCGCCGCGTGAGCGCCGGTCCGATGCGGAGGCGACCGAGCCGCGGTCGATCGTCATCTGCGAGGAGTGCGGCCGAAAATACAGCGTGTCGCCGTCCAAGATTCAGGGCAGTGCCGCCGGCTTCACCTGCCGGCACTGCGGCCACCGGATCGTGGTGGCCAAGACCGAGGGCGAGGGGACCGAGCGGATCCAGGCGCTCGGCGGCCCGTTCGAGGAGGGCGTGGCGGCCGTCGAACCCGGTGCGACGCATCCGGCCCCCCGAGCCGCGGCCAGCGTTTTTCCGTTGCTGGCGTGGGGGGTGATCACGACGGTGGCTATTGCCGGGGCGGTCGGCCTCTTCATCCTGCGCCTGCACGCCGAGTTGGCCGACTTCGAGCGGCAAAACCTCCAGGCCTCCCGGCAGCTGGCCGAGCAGCACATCGACCGCATCGCATCGGCGTTGGCCGAGCGGGTGCGGCTGATCCTGGCCGCCCAGCCGGGGCTGGCGCCCGGTGATTTCGCCAGCAACCCGGAGCTACGTGCCATTGCGATGCAGCCGGTCGGCACTACCGGACAGAGCCTGGTGGCGGCGATGCCCGATACCGACGGCGTCTGGCGGGTATGGCTTCACCCCGATCCGCGGCGTGTCGGTGCGGATCTGGGCTCGATCGTTTCGGACGCGGACCCGCTTTTCCCCGATGTGTGGAAGAGCATCAACCGCGCCGCCTACGGGACTCCCTCCGTCGGTGTTCACCGCGTGCGGGGAACCGACGGCGTGTTCCGGGGGCAGGCGATGGCCTGCTACCCGGTGACCGGAACGACCTACATCCTGGCGGCGGCGGCGCCGGTCGAGGAGCTGGCCGCGCCGCTCGTGCGGATGCAGAGCCGCGCGGCCGAGGTGGTTCGGGAGTTGGGGGGCACGGCGGCCTACCTGCTGGGCGGGACGATCCTGGCGGCGGCGGGTGCGGCGTTGCTGGTCGTAAGAAGGCGGGCACGGTCTCGCCCATCCCCGCGGTGAGGTTGGATGCGGTTGAGCGGCGGTTTTTTGCGCCATGACCCGCGCCCAATGACAGAGGTGAGCCGGTGCGAGGAGCACCCGCAAGATGATCAAAAACGTTCTGCTGGTGGATGACGACCGCGCGATGCTGCGCCTGTTCCAGGAGGCCCTGACCCCTTACGCGGATGCCTTTGCCGTGATGGTGGCCGGTGACGGCGTGGAGGCCCTGGAGTGGCTCAAGCGCCGGAGCGTTTCGTTGGTGGTCACGGACCTCAAAATGCCCCGCATGGACGGGTTCGAACTGCTGGCCACCATCATGGACGGGTGCCCGGACATCCCGGTCATCATCATGTCGGGGTTCAACGCGCCCGGCGTCGAGAGCATGGCGCTGCGCGGGGGTGCGGTCGGCTTCATCGTCAAACCGTTTTCGATCGACACGCTCGCGCACCAGATCCTGGCCATGCTGCACAAGGAAACCGAGGGCGGCACCCTGCACAATGTGTCCACCAGCATGTTTCTGCAGCTGATCGAGATGGAGCAGAAGACGTGCGTGATCCGACTGGCCAACCGGGATTCCGGGAAGACCGGGGCCCTCTTCTTCGTGGAGGGCGAGCTCTTCGATGCCCGTACCGGCGGGCTCCAGGGGGAGCGCGCCGCCTACGAGATCTTCGCCTGGGATCACGTCAGCCTGTCGATTCAGAACGGCTGCACGGTGCGGGAAAACCGAGTTCGCAAGGAGCTGAACCTGCTGATTCTGGAAGCCATGCGCCGCAAGGACGAGGGCGCCGTCGGGGACGCCGGGGAGGGCGAGGGGGCCGCGCCGCCGGCGCCGGAGGCGGAGAGCCTGCCGCAGCGACTGCGGGCGAAAATCCTGCAGGCACTCGGTGCCCAGAGCGGGGTGGAGGATGTCTTTCAAAATCATGACTGGGGCGGGCGAATGAAACGTATCTCATCCTGCGGCGAGCGCTTGAAGATGGGCCGGTTGGTGCTGGGCTATGTGGACAAGGGCGATGCCCGCGACTACATCCTGGTGCCGACCGAGGCGCAGGCCGTGGTCGCCGTGAGCCCGACCTGCCCCCGGGACAACCTGCTGCAGTTGCTGGCGGAATGAGTCGCGGAGGGTGGATGCGCGAGGTGTTCGCAGACCTGCTGGCCGTCGATGGGGTGAAAGGGGTGCTGCTCTTTTCGGTCGGCGGGGACCTGCTCTTCGAAGAGTTCACGATCGGCGCCGCCGGTCGTCCGCCGGTCCGGGAGTGGCGGGCCCTGCTGGATGCCGTGGCCGGTTTCCGCGAAACGGACCTGCTTTTCGAAAAGGCCCGGGTCTACCTTCGCCGGGTGGGTGCCGGTAAGCTGATCGTGGTCACCGGCCGGATCGCCCCGAGTGCCATGATCCGCCTCACGTGCGACATCCTGGCCCCGTCGCTGAAGCAGTTTAAACCCGGCAGGGGGCTGAAGCGGTTTTTCGGACGATAACCCACAAAGACTGTACCTATCTTCAGGGGAACGATTCACGATGAGGACCGATATCGACGCCCGCGTCAACGAAGCCGAAGTCTGCCGGTCCATGGGGCTGTTTGCCGAATCCCTGGCGATCTATGAGAAGATCCTGCCGGCGGTGCCCGCGCAGAAGCCCGACATTCAGCAGACCATCAAGAACCGCATCGACTTGTTGCGGCAGGAGATCGCCAAGGAGGGGGCGACCAGCGGTCCCGGCGTTTCGGCCCGCGACATCTCTTTCATCCGGGAGGCCATTTCGGGCTCCGGCGATTTGAGCGCCGTCATGGACAGCGCTTCCGCCTTCCAGGAAATGGGGCTTTACAGCGAGGCGGTGGCGGAGTTCGCCAAGCTGATCGGCGAGGACTTCCCTTTGGAAAAGCTGGTGCCGCCGCTGGTGGAGAGCCTCCTGAAGCTCCACTCGCCCACCAACGCCGTCAACGAGCTGACCACCCTCATTCCGAGGGATGGGTTTGACCAGCACAAGGCCGCCCGGGTCCGATTCCTGGCCGGGGTCGAGATGGAGAAACGCGACCACCGCGACCAGGCCCACGACCTCTACAAGGCCGCCCATGAGCTCAACCCCTCCGACGACGAGATCGAAAAGCGTCTGGCGCCCATGGCCGCCTCTCTGGCGTCGGGCTCCCGCTACGATTACCTGCTGCGGGAACAACTGGTGACGACCGACCAACTCCAGAAGGCCTTCAGCCTCTCCAAGAAGGGCAACAAGAGCGTCGAGTTCGTGCTGATCGAGCAGTACAAGATCAAAAAGGAGGCCATCGCCAAATCCTTCTCGCTTTTCTACAGCTGCCAGTTCCGCTCCTTCGACCCGAAGCTGCCCGCTCCCGTGGAGCTTCTCGCCAATTTGAAGATGGCCTTCCTGATGAACGAGCTCTGGATCTCCATCAGCTGGAGCAAGGAAGGCATCGAGGTGCTGGTCGACGACCCGCGCAACCTCAACAAGACCGACAACATCAAGGCCCTCATGAAGACGGCCCGGATCAACTTTACGGTGGCGATCCG
>JBFYWX010000052.1:0-3807 GCA_041310825.1 Desulfobacteraceae bacterium
CAGCTCGAGCAGTGCCGCACTCCCCTGCCCGACATCGAGCAGGGTCATTCGCAGATCGCGCTGCCAGAAGCGCTGGTAGAGCCAATAGCCGGCATCGCCACACCCGACCGCCAGGCAGAAAACGAGGATGACGGCGGCCGCCCGGGCACCCGGCGCGGCCAGCGCCCCGCCTTTCCGGAATGCTTGCCGGATCCGCTGCAGCCGGTTCGGCCGCGACGGCGGGCCGGCTGTACCGGCCATGCCGCCGGCGCCAACGGCTGACAGCGGGCCTGCCTGCCCCCGCCAGAACTGGATGAGGCGGATGACAGACCAGGCCGAAGCATAGAACAACACCATCTCGAGGATCGAAGGGGACACTGTCTTGGCGGCGGCAAACGGCAGATCGGACATCTGCTTCACGGCGGCGATCGATGCCGACAGCACGACCCCTCCCAGCTTGAAACACAGCATGGCGGCCGAATCGCTGAACGGCACCAGGAAAGCGCCGATCAGCCCCGCCAGGACCGCGACATACCCCATGAGCGGGACGGCGACACAGTTCGCCAGCAGGCTGATGAACGACAGCGTATTGAAATAATACAGGATCAGCGGCAAGGTCCCGGCGGTGGCGAAGAGCGATACGAGAAAAAAAAGCGCGACACTGCGCTTGAGACGCGCGGCTGCCCCCGGCGCAACCGGCAAAGCGGCTTCCTCCCGGCGCGGAATCTGGGCGAAGCCATACAGAATCACGAACACGGCCGCAAACGAGAGCTGAAACGAAATCGAGAAGAGCGACGGCGGGTTCACCACCAGAATCGATAGCGCCGCCACGGCCAGTGTGTTCATCAGGTCGTGCTCGCGCTCGACCAGGAAGGCGAGCAGGAACACCGTGACCATGATGAGGGCGCGCTGGGTGGACGGCGACATCCCGGCCAGCAGGGCATAGAGGCTGACCGGGACCAGGGTCAGCAGGGCCGCGCCCTTGCGCGCCCAGCCGGTCAGCAGGACCGGGTGGATGAAGGCGAGCAGCCAGCGGAAGAGCACGAAAGCCGCCGAGGCGACGATTCCGAAGTTCATTCCGGAGATGGCCAGGATGTGGGTGGTTCCGGTGCGCCGGAAGGCCTGCTGCACGTCCGGGGGAATCTCCGCCTGATCGCCGATGACGAGCGCTTTCAGCACGGCGGCCTCCGGGAACGGGACGGCGGCATCGACCCGGCGGGCCACGGCCGTCCGGGCGGCGTCGACGAAACGGGCCGGGCCGCCGCCCGAAGGCGCGAGCCGCACCAACTGCCCGGCGTCCGTGAAGGCGCTGCCCCAGACACCCTGCAGGTGCATGTGGCGGGCGAGGTCGAACCCGCCCGGGTTGTTGAAACTGCGGATGGGCCGGATCCGGCTGCGGAAGGAGACACGGTCGCCGTGGGCAATCCCGGCACCCGGCCCGGTCACCGTCACCCGCAGCAGGCCGGAGACCCGGTGGGATTCGGGGCCGCTCGCCAGGCGCTCCGCCAGCACGGCAACCCGGGTGCGGCTTTCGTATTCCGTGGGGCGGCCATCCACGACACCGGTGATCTCCCAGGGCCCGGTGCCGAGAAACCGACTCACATGGTCGGGGGGAAAGCGCGGGGTGGCGTAGGGCTGCATGGAGAGGTAGCCCAGGGCGGCGAAAAGGATCAGCGGGAAAAACGCGGCCGGCCGGCGGCGGCGGGCCAGGCCGCCTGCGATCGCAGCACCGCTGCCGCCGATAACGGCGAGCGCGAAGCCCTTTTCTCCGGGCCATTCCGAGCCGATGGCAATTCCGGCAATCAAGGACAGGGTCAGCGGGATCACCGGCCGGGCATAGGCAGATGCGGAAAGAAATCGGGCTTTCAGCGTTGCCGTCATTTCACGCGTTTAATGGCCGCCCCCAGTGCTGCGAACTTCTTCTCCAGGGCCTCATAGCCCCGATCCAGGTGGTAGACCCGCTGGACCTCCGTCGTGTTGTCCGCCACCAGGCCCGCCAGAATGAGGCAGGCACTCGCCCGCAGATCGGTGGCCATCACCGGTGCCCCCGAAAGGTGCGGCATCCCCTTGATGGTGGCGATGTTGCCGGAGACCTGGATGTCGGCCCCCAGGCGCCGCAGTTCGCTGACGTGGATGAAGCGGTTCTCGAAGATAGTCTCGGAAATGACACTCAGGCCGTCGGCCACGCTCATCAGCACCATGAACTGCGCCTGCATGTCGGTGGGGAATCCCGGGTAGGGCTGGGTCTTGACGTCGACGCTGGTGATTTTATCCCGGCCGGTGACGGTGATGGTGGAGCCGCTCACCGCGACCCCGGCCCCGGTCTGGCGCAGCTTGTCGATGGTGGCGGCCACGTGTTTCGGCTCGCAGTCGGTGATGGTCACGCACCCGCCCGTGAGGGCTGCGGCCACCATGAAGGTTCCGGTCTCGATGCGGTCCGGTATGATGGTGGTCGCAATCGGTTTGAGAGCGCCCACGCCGCGGATGGTGATCTCGGGTGTTCCGGCCCCGGCGATCTCCGCGCCCATGCGGATCAGAACATCGGCCAGGGCGACCACCTCCGGCTCCATGGCCGCGTTGCGCAGCAGGGTGGTGCCCTCGGCGAGAACGGCCGCCATCATGAGATTCTCCGTCCCGGTGACGGTGACGATGTCAAAATAGATCTCGGCCCCTTTCAGGCGTTCCGCGGAGGCCGTGACGTACCCGTGCTCGAGCCTGATCTCCGCCCCGAGGCTCGCCAAGCCTTTCAGGTGCAGGTTGATCGGCCGAGCGCCGATGGCGCAGCCGCCCGGAAGTGATACCCGGGCGCGTTTGAGCCGTGCAATCAGCGGCCCCAGCACCAGCACCGAGGCCCGCATCTTGCGCACCAGGTCGTAGGGGGCTTCGTGGCAGTTGAGACCGCTCGCGTCGATAAGGACCGACGGACCGCCGGACTCAACCCGGGCGCCGAGCCTCGCCAGCAGCAGCAGGGTGCTGTCGATGTCCCTGAGGTTCGGGACATTGTCGTAGCGGTTTACGCCGTCTGCCAGCAGGGCGGAGAAGAGAATCGGCAGCGCGGCGTTCTTGGACCCGCTGATGCGGACCTGGCCCGCGAGCCTCCGTCCGCCTTCGATGATGATTTTGTCCATTTGGGTTTCTTGGCTGTTTGGACGTCTTGGTTTCTAACGACTCAGGTGTTTAGGCTGAAGGCTGAAGCACGACAATGATAACGCATGTCTTTTCCTTCAGGCTATCTGCCTTCAGTCTATCTACCTGAGTTACGTTGCCTGCACTTATACACCGAAACACCCAAATAAAAAAGCGCTCTTGCCACCCTCAGGGGGGGTGGCAAGAGCGCTTGGAGCTCTTTTTCTCAGCGCGGGTCAGTGATGTCCGTGGCCGTGCTCCCCGCCCTTGCCCTGGGCCGTATCGTAGACCGCCTTGATGACGCAGTAGGTCAGGCCCATTCCCAGAATGCCGAGCGCGTACCACACGCCGCCCATGAACACCATGCGCCCCATATCCCAAACCCATTCAAAGCTGAACGGAAACATCACTTGCCTCCCTCGATCGGATTGAGTTCCGGCTCCTGCGGGAAAATCGGTAGGTAGCGGTACGAGAGCGATATCAGGATGACGCCGTAGGCGACGGGCAGGATGGTCGTCGCGATCTCCTGCCAGCTCGGCATGTAGGTAAACCAGCCCTCGAACGGCAGCACCGGTGCGGCTTGCATCTGCAGCACCATGACCCAGCGGTTCAGACAGACGCCGATCGCCGCGAGCGTCACCGCGATGAAGCGCATGCTCGGGTTGCTGCGGATGCCGGGTGCGACCAGCATGACGGCCGGCA
>JBFYWX010000069.1:0-4327 GCA_041310825.1 Desulfobacteraceae bacterium
GCAAGCTGCTGCGGTGGGCAGCTGACTTTTTGCGCCAAATTTTCTGTTGGCTTCTATTGTCTCAAAGAACAACGGCGATGCTGGTCTTAACCCAAAAGTGACTTTTTCAGGATCGACTAATGAAGGATGCCATGGACAAGATCAAAATCGACAGCCAGCATGCCTTCGTCTACCCCATGCCGATGACGATCATCGGGGCTTTGGTCGACGGCCGGCCGAACTTCATGGCGGCCGCCTGGGTGTCACGGGTGAACTTCAAGCCGGCCATGATGATGATCGCCCTCGGGGCTCACCACACCAACCAGGGCATCGAGCGCGAGGGCGCCTTCAGCATCAACGTCCCGGATACGGCCCTGCTTGAAAAAACCGACTACTGCGGGATCGTCTCCGGGAAAAAGGTGGACAAATCCAAGCTCTTCGAGGTCTTCACCGGCAGCCTGGCGGGGGCCCCGCTGATCAAGGAGTGCCCTCTATCAATCGCCTGCCGCCTCACTCAGACCGTTACGCTGCCCTTCGACACCCTGTACATCGGCGATGTGGTCGAAGTCTTCACCGAGGAGCGCTTCCTCACCGACGGCAAGCCCGATGTGTGCAAGATGGCCCCCTTCACCCTGACCATGCCGGACAACCGCTACTGGCGCGTAGGCGAGCTCGCCGGCCGCGCATGGAGCGACGGCAAGAAACTCAAATCATAGCTTGCCGGACACCTCTGCTGCTCCTCTGTTATGGGGGGAAACGATAGGAGTGGCGTCCGGGAGAAAAAACTCCTCATCGGCGACCTCCCCTCCCCTTGTGGGAGGGGACGGGGGAGGAGAATTTCGGCAAAACCGCCCGTCGAAACTTCAAGCCCCCTTTCAGGTGTTTGACCAGGTGCCCGAGCTCGGGGAAGATCAGTTTCGTGCAGGCGAGCTTGCAGGCGTTGAGGCTCCCTGGCATGCAGAAGACGACGGTGGCGCCGATGATCCCCGCCGTGGCACGCGAGAGGATGGCGGCCGAGCCGATCTCCTGCATGCTCAGCTGGGTGAAGAGCGGCCCGAAAGCGGTGAGGGTTTTGGTGAAAAGAGGGCTGACCGCCTCGATGGTCACATCGGTAGGCGTCACCCCGGTCCCGCCGGTCAAGAGCAGGATTTCCGGTGCGACCGTCTCGACGATTTCACGTACGGTCATGGTGATGGCGGCATCGTCGTCCGCGATCACCCGGTGATAGACCACCTCGTGGCCGAGCAGCGCGGCCTGCTCCTTCATCCAGAGCCCGCTCGCATCCTCCTTGAGGCTGCGGGTGCTGGAGAGGGTGAGGATGGCGATGGTGACTTTCTGGGGCGCGGCTTGCTTATGCTCGGCGGTTCCCATAACACGCATTCCTCCCAAAAAATAAAACCCGTTCGATTCTGCTTACCTCACCCCTCCGGCCGATATCAAACGCTTTTTTGATATTAGCGTGTTGACTGACGTAAAAGCTTGCTATGTTGGAAGAAAAATGATATGGAATTATCAAAGCTGGGGCGGCCATCGGAAGACCTGTATGAAAAAATCAAATGGATATAAATTGTTAAACATTTCTTTGGCTTTTTTCGCAGCCGCTGCGTTTCTGGCGGCGACCGCCGAGGCGTACGCTCAGGGGGTCTCCCTTCCCCCCGTCAACCTGGGGGAAACGAGCTTTCTGGACGGGGTCGCCTTTCCCGGCTTTCTCGTGCAGGCGACGCTCAGCCACTACCGGGCCAATCAGTTCCGGGACGCCAAGGGCAACGACCGGCCGGGCTCCAACCGGATCACCGTCAACAGCGCCGTGACCCAGCTGGCCTGGATTTCCAATTTCCGTCTGCTGGGCGGCTATTACGGCGCCGAGGCCTTGATCCCCCTGGCGGAGGTCGATGCCGATACCGGTTTCGGACCCAACGGCAGGGAGCGCGGCCTGGGGGACATGTCGGTGAGCCCGTTTTTCATCCAGTGGCCGCAATTCAAGCTCTTCGACATGCCCTTTCATCAGCGCCTGAACCTGCTGTTCAAAGTGCCGACGGGCGAGTACAGCGACCGCTCTTCCGTCAACGTCGGCAGCAACATCTACAGCGTGAACCCCTACTATGCCTTCACGCTGCTGCCGACGCCCAAGCTGGAATTCAGCTCCCGCCTCTACTACCTCTGGAATTCAGAGAATGACAACCCCTTCTTCCGGCTGGGGGCGGACGACACCCAGCCCGGCCAGGCTTTTCACATGAACTACGCCGCTTCTTATGAGGTCTGGAAAAACCTGCGGATCGGGCTGGCCGGCTACCTGCTCTACCAGCTCACCAACGACAAGGTGGACGGCAACGATATCGACCAGTCCCGGGAGCGGGTCGTCAGCCTCGGCCCCGGCGCGAGGTACAAGATCGACACCTGGACGATGACCTTCAACTCCTATTTCGAGACCGAGGCCGAGAACCGGCCGGAAGGGGTCAAACTCGTCTTCCGGGTTTCGAAAGTTTTCTAATCAACCGGTTTTTCACCCCAGCTTCAATAGCTTGACGGCATTTCCGCACAGGATCTTCGCCTTGTCGCTCTCGGGGATCTGCATGCCCGCGACGCTCTTGAGGGCGTCCGCAGTGAAGCTGCGCCCGGCGGAGGCGTCCATCGGGGCGTCGGAGCCGAAGAGCACCCGCTCCGGGCCGAAAAAGGCCGTGGTCATCTCAAGCAGCTTCGGCTCGTTGCCCTGGGTGGCGGTGTCGCAATAGAACTTTTTAAAGTGCTCGATGTAGGGCCGCGCGATCGCCGTCGGCTGCTTCACGCCGGTGTTCTGCTCGAAGTAGTCCCAGCCGTACTGCATGCGCTGGGCGAAAAGGGGCACGAGCGCGCCGTGGTGATGGATGATGAGCTTGAGGTTCGGGTGGCGCTCGAACACCCCGGCGAAGACGATCCGCACCATGGCGGCCGAGCTGTCCTGGAGCCAGGAGAGCGTCTGCCAGAGCTGGAACTTGGATTCCTTTTCATCGGTATAGTCAGGGTAAAAGGGCGGCCGCGAGGGGTGGATCCAGAGCGGGACATCCAGGCGGGAGGCCTCGGCGTACAGCATCTCGAAATCGGGGTGGTCGGGCCGCTTGACCGTGGGTCCGGTCACAACCATCCCGCCTACCATGCCGAGCTCACCCACGGCCCGCCTCAGCTCGGCCACCATGATCTCCGGGGTCGTCGTCGGAAGAACCGCCACGGCCGAGAACCGATCCGGGCGCCGTTTGGCCACTTGGGCCAGATCCTCGTTCAACAGGCGGGCCGCCTCGAGGCATTTCTTGGGGTCGGCGTGGACGGCCGGCGCAGTCTCGAGCCAGGGAAGGGGCACGAGCACCGAGCGCGCGATGCCGAACTCGTCCATCAGCTGCAGCCTCCGGTCGGGGTCGATCAGGGTCGGCGTGTTGGCAAAGAGGCTTCGGAAGACGTGCGGCTTCGGCCCGCCGGCCGCCTCCAGGTAGTCGATCACCCGCATCGCCGAAAAGTGGCAATAGAAATCGATCGTGTCGGTCCGGCTTTTGGCCGCGGCGTAGGCCTTTTTCAGACCGCCCCTCGCCGTCAGGGCGATAGCCGCCCCTCCCAGTGCCGTTTTGATGAAGCCTCTTCGGTTCATGGCATATCACTTTCCGTGTTGGATCAAGTGGTTGCTGTCCGACCGCCCCCAGGGTCCCAGTCCACCAAATTAGATCAAGGATTTTCAATCAGGCCTTTTCGACGGCAAATACCGGGACTCGGCGGGCGCGGCACAAGCCGAGCCCACCGGGTTTTTGTCAGACCCCTACCGGCTAGTTCTTGTCGCTGCCGATGAAACGGTAGAGCGCAGCGCCGATCATTCCGCCGATGATCGGGGCCACCCAGAAGAGCCACAGCTGGGCCATGGCCCACCCGCCGGCAAAAACCGCCACGCCGGTGCTGCGGGCCGGGTTGACCGAGGTATTCGTAACCGGGATGCTGATCAGATGGATCAGCGTCAGGCAGAGTCCGATGGCAATCGGCGCAAAACCCTGAGGCGCACGCACATCGGTGGCCCCCAGGATCACAAAAAGAAACATCATGGTCATGACCACTTCGGTGATCAGGGCCGCCCCCAGGCCATACCCGCCCGGGGAATGGGCGCCATAGCCGTTTGAGGCGAAACCGGCGGAAACATCGAATCCGGCCTTGCCGCTGGCGATGAGATACAACACCCCGCCCGCCGCAACCGCCCCCAGTACCTGGGCAACAACATAGGGCACGAGATCCTTGGCGGGGAATCGGCCGCCGGCCCAGAGGCCGAAGGATACCGCCGGATTGAGGTGACACCCGGAAATGTGCCCGATGGCGAAGGCCATGGTCAACACGGTCA
>JBFYWX010000093.1:0-3432 GCA_041310825.1 Desulfobacteraceae bacterium
ACATGAAACCAAGAAATAGGATTTTCACTTTCACTCTGCTGGTGATGGCGTTCTTTTCATGCGCAGCTGTTATCCCCGCAGAGGCCCAGAGCGCGCCAGCGGCCCGTACGGTGGGGCCGACGGATCGCACGGTGTTGCCGATCCCGGAACCGAAGCCGTCCGTCTACACCGGACTCGACGTGCGCAAGGCGACGCCGCCGCCGCGATTCGAGATCAAGGCGCCCCAGGGCGCGCCGAACGTGGTCATCGTGCTGATCGACGACCTCGGTTTCGCGGGGACCAGTGCGTTCGGCGGGCCCATCGGCACGCCCAGCTTCGACCGGATGGCCGACGAAGGGCTGCGATACAACAACTTCCACACCACCGCAGTCTGCTCGCCGACGAGGGCCGCGCTCAAGAGCGGGCGCAACCACCATGTCAACAACATGGGCGGTATTATCGAGACGGGCACGGCTTTTCCCGGGAACACCGGCCAGATTCCCAACGATGTCGCCCCGCTCGCCGAAATGCTGCGTCTGAACGGCTACAGCACCGGGGCTTTCGGAAAGTGGCACGAGACCGCCGCATGGGAGGCGAGTGTGGCGGGTCCGTTCGACCGCTGGCCGACCCGCCAGGGCTTCGACAAGTTCTATGGCTTCCTGGGCGGCGAAACCAACCACTGGGCGCCGTTCATCTACGACGGCGTCCACCCGGTCGAGCTGCCCGACGACCCGAACTACCATTTTCTGACCGACATGACCGATCAGGCGGTCGCCTGGGTCAAATACCAGAAGGCGTTGAGCCCGGAGAAGCCGTTTTTCGTCTACTTTGCACCGGGCGCCGTGCATGCACCGCACCACGTGCCCAAGGAATGGATCGCGCGCTGGAAGGGCAAGTTCGACCAGGGATGGGATAAGCTGCGCGAGGAGATCCTGGCGCGCCAGATCGAGCGCGGCGTCGTCCCCGCGGGCACCAAGCTCGCGCCGAAACCCGAGGCCATCCCGGACTGGGACAAACTTTCCGCTGATGAAAAGAATCTCTTTACACGCCAGGCCGAGGTGTTTGCCGCCTTTGTCGAGATGACCGACCATGAGATCGGCAGGGTGGTCAAGGCCATCGAGGAGACCGGGCAGCTCGATAATACGTTGATTTTCTATGTCGCCGGCGACAACGGCACCAGCGCCGAGGGCGGCAGCAGCGGTATGTTCAGCGAGATGACCTACTTCAACGGCGTGCAGGAGACTGTGCCGGATATGCTCAAGTTCATCGACAAGTGGGGCGGTCCCGAGACATACCCGCACATGGCCGCGGGCTGGGCTGTGGCGTTGGACACTCCGTACCAGTGGACCAAGCAGGTGGCATCGGACCACGGCGGCACCAAGGTCGGCATGGCCATCCGCTGGCCCCGGGGCATCAAGGCCAGGGGAGAGCTGCGCAGCCAGTTTCACCATGTGATCGATGTCGCCCCGACCATCCTCGAAGCCGCCGGCCTGCCGGAGCCGCAGGTGGTCAACGGCACGCCGCAGCGCCCGATGGACGGGGTCAGCATGGCCTACACCTTCGACGACGCCCATGCGAAGGACCGGCATACCATTCAGTACTTCGAGATGTTCGGCAACCGGGCCATCTATCATGACGGCTGGTTCGCGAGGACCATCCACAAGGCACCGTGGGAGCAGAAGCCACGCCGCGCCTTGGACGACGACTCCGGATGGGAGCTCTACGACACGCGGACCGACTTCAGCCTGGTGAACGACCTGGCGGCGAAGAACCCGCAAAAGCTCGAGGAGATGCAGGCCCTGTTCATGAAGGAGGCCGAGAAGAACCATGTGCTTCCCATCGACGACCGGGTGTTCGAGCGCGTCAACGCCGAACTGGTAGGCCGCCCCGACCTGATGGGAGGCCGCACCTCGATCACGCTGGCCGAAGGGATGACCGGCATGACCGAGAACGTGTTCCTTAACATCAAGAACAAGTCCAAGAGCATTACCGCCGAGGTCGAGGTGCCGGAAAGCGGCGCCCACGGCGCCATCATCGTCCAGGGCGGCCGCTTCGGCGGCTGGGCGCTGTACGTCAAGGACGGCGCGCCCGCCTACGATTACAACTTCCTCGGAATGCAACGTTTCACCGTCGCTGCGACGGAGAAGCTAAAGCCCGGCAAGTCCATCATCCGCTTCGACTTCGCCTATGACGGTGGGGGTCTGGGTAAGGGCGGTATGGGCACACTCTACGTAAACGACAAGAAGGTCGCCGAAGGCCGCATCGAGCGCACCCAGCCGATGATCTTCTCGGCCGACGAGACGGCGGACGTGGGCATCGACCTCGCCACACCGGTGGTCGAGGCGATTGGGTCGGAAGCAACGTCGCGCTTTACCGGCAAGATCCCCAAGGTCACCATTGAAGTGAAGGAAACGAAGAAGTCCGACAAGGCCGAAGAGGATAGAGCCCGCATGGGGTAAACCCACCGGAAAGCAATGTCGGATAAAGCATTATGTACTTCCCGGGAACAGACAAACCTGAATCAAAGGAGAAGACACATGAAGACAAAAGGTGTTCTATTCGCAATGCTGGCGGCAACCTTCTTGGCGACCCTCACGGCAGCGCCGGTCATGGCCCAGCCGCAGGCAAGCGATGCAAAGGCAATCCTCAAGGCCATGTCGGACTATGTGAGCAGTCAGAAAACGATTGAACTCACACTTGATAGCGACATCGAGGTCATCACGCCGCAACTGGAAAAAATCCAGTTCACCAATTCCGGCGAGATGCTGCTGAGCCGGCCGGACAAGGTTCGGGCTCACCGGGTGGGCGGTTATGCCGACGTGGCGCTCTACTTCGACGGCAAGACCGTCAGCGTTTTCGGCAAGCACATCAACGGCTATGCGCAGTTCGATGCGCCGGGCACCGTGGACCATTTGATCGAAGCCCTGAGACAGGGTCATGGTGTCGCCTTGCCGGGCGCAGACCTTCTGCTGTCGAATGCCTATGACGCCCTCGTGGCGGGGGTCAAGGAAGCCAAGCACATCGGCCGTGGCGTCGTCGATGGCCGGGAATGCGAGCATCTTGCCTTCCGCAACTTCGACACGGACTGGCAGCTCTGGGTGGAGGTGGGCGAGAAGCCCATTCCGCGCAAACTGGTGATCACCAGCAAAACTCTGAACAGCGCGCCGCAATATACCCTGCGCGTCAAAAGCTGGAAAACTGGTGTCCAGCCGGCGCCGGACGCCTTTGCGTTCGTTCCGCCGGACGGAGCGCAAAAGCTCAGCCCGGACGCCTTGATCGAACTGGACGAATTGCCGCGGGGTGCAGTGGAAGGAGGAAATCAATGAAACACAGCATGAGCAACTACATACTCATTTTTGGCCTGGCTGTGGCCGTTTGGGTCTGCAATAGCGATATCCGATCGACGATGCAGGGTGATCTGCTTAACACCGCGGAAGCGGTGGTCGGCGCGCC
>JBFYWX010000114.1:0-14627 GCA_041310825.1 Desulfobacteraceae bacterium
GACCGCATGGGATGCAATGCCGAACTGGCGCATGCACGTCTCGACGAGTTCGCGCGCCAGGATGAGGACCCCGTGCGCGCCGGCCTCGACGGCGACATAGTCGAACTCCGGGTGCAGCGCCACGGCCAGGTTGGCGGGCAGGGTCCAGGGCGTGGTCGTCCAAATGACGACCGCGACCGGCCGTCCGCCCAGCACCGGATAGTCGGCGGCCAGATCCTCCGTCAGGGGGAACTTGACATAGATGGAGGCCGTCACCTCGTCCTGGTATTCGATCTCCGCCTCGGCCAGCGCCGTCCGGCAGGTAGCGCACCAGTAGATGGGCTTCTTGCTGCGCACAAGTCCGCCGCTCAGCGCGAATTTCATGCACTCCCGGGCGATCACCGCCTCGTATTCGTGGTTCATGGTGAGATAGGGGTTCTCCCAATCCCCCATCACGCCCAGGCGTTTGAACTCCTCGCGCTGGATGTCGATGAACCGCTCGGCGTAGGCGCGGCAGAGTCGGCGCACCTGGGGCTTGGTCAGGGTGCTCTTTTTCTCCCCCAGCTCCTTGTCCACATTGTGCTCGATGGGAAGCCCGTGGCAGTCCCAGCCCGGGACATAGACCGCGTCGAAACCCGCCATCTGCCGGGAGCGGACGATGATGTCCTTCAAAATCTTGTTGAGCGCTGTCCCGATGTGGATATGCCCGTTGGCGTAGGGCGGACCGTCGTGCAGGATGAAGGGCTCGCGGCCTTTAGACGTCTCCCGGATTTTTTGGTACAGGCGCATCTCCTCCCAGCGCTTGAGCTGCTCGGGCTCACGCCGGACCAGGTTGGCCTTCATGGGAAACGAGGTGGAGGGCAGGTTCAGCGTCTTTTTGTAATCCATCAGATCCTCTCGTGTGACGGTAAGAAAATGGGCACTACTTAGCGGTAAAGCCGTGCAGTGTCAACCAAGCCGAAACCGGCCGAGCGGGGAAAGGAGGGGTCGCGGCAGAGACCGGTCGATCGCACGGGCGGTCAAAAGCCCAGGTCGGCCAGGAGGTCGCTGAAGCCTAAATTCTGAAATTTCATGCGCAAAAATTCCGAGATGGTGGGCTGATAGGCCTTCACTTTAAGATACATGGCCGCTTCGCTCGGCGTGCGCCCGCCTTTGCGAAGGTTGCAGCCCCGGCAGGCCGCCACGCAGTTTTCGAAGTTGGTCTTGCCCCCGCGGGATTTGGGGATGATGTGGTCGATGGACAGGCGCTCTTTCCGGCCGCCGCAGTAGGCGCAGCGGAACCCGTCCCGCACCAGGACGTTTCTCTTGGTGAAGGCCACCCCGGCCCGGTAGATCGTGCGGATCAACTTGACCAAACGCATGACGGCCGGGATCCGCAGTTCCACCCCGCTCGCAACCCGCACGGCCGCGCCGGAATCCTTGATGACCTCCACCTTGCCCTTGGTCATCAGGCAGACGGCCCGTTTCCAGTTGACCAGGTTGAGAAACGTGTAGTCCGCGTTCAGCAGGATGCAGTGCGTCATGAACCCGCTCCTGAGGCGATGAGACCCATGAAGACGAAAGCCGCCGCCGCCGATACCAATCGGCGTCAACTTACATGATCCGCCTCCGGAAGTCAAAGCCCTGGCCGCTTCGGGGGCATCCGGCCCGAATCGCGGGCAGCCCTTGCATGCCGGGGCGGGGTTGGTTAGATTGGTTGCATGATCGACCATTTCCGGTACCTGGCCCCGCTTTACGACCGGCTGATGGGCCGGCCGGACCCCGGCCCTTTCATTGAACTGCTGAAGCTGCCGATACGCGGCCGCCTCCTGGACAGCGGGGGCGGCACCGGGCGCACGGCACTCCCGCTCGCCCGGCTGGCCGGCCACGTGGTGGTCGCCGACACCTCCGCCCACATGCTCGCTCGGGCCCGGGCAAAATCGCTTCCAGCGGTCGCCGCCCGGAGCGAACAGCTGCCTTTCGGCAGCGGCTGTTTCGAGCGCATCGTGGTGGTGGATGCCTTGCACCATTTCGGCCGCCAGCAGGAGGCTCTGGCCGACCTGGTTCGGGTCCTCGCCCCCGGCGGGCGCCTGCTTATCGAGGAATTCGATGCCAACCGAGCTGCAGTCCGGCTGATCGCTCTGGCCGAAAAGGCGATAGGCATGGGCAGCCGGTTCCTGCGGCCCGAGGAGATCCGAGGCCTGCTGCGCGCCCAGGGCCTTTCGGTCGAAGTCCGCGACGGGCGGAGCTGCTCGGCTTGGATCATCGCCGACAAAGGGCCGGCCTGAGATGAGCCGCCCGGCCGATACCCCCCCGGGGGGGGAAACGGTGTTCGCCACGGGGGATCCGGATACCCCGGCCGCAGGCCCGGCGCGCGCCCTTGGCCTTTCAGCGCTTCGCCGCGTCTTCAGCGGGCTGATGGTCGCGGCGGTCCTTTTCACCGCAGGCGCCTGCTCCCTCGTGCGGATCAAACCCGAAGCCTATGGGGATGAGGTCAGTGCCGTGAGAAGCCTGGAACCGGTCCGCCAGCGCCTCGAGTGGGCCGATGCCGCTTCTGCAAGCCTGCTGCTGACCGATATCGGCCGCGTCGAGCACCTCGGCGTCACATCAGTTTTCTGGCGGATGGTCTACCGGCCCTTCGTGCCCGGGCTAAAGCGCATCCTGATTCTGGCCGGGGTAGGCGGCAACGAGGCCGCCGGCGTCGAAAGCGCCCTCGCCGCCATCGAGAGGCTTGGCGCCCCTGCCGGCCCCGATGCGCTTTTCAACGCGGACTTCCTGCCGGTGGTGAACCCCTGGGGCTGGGCGCACGGACGGGGCCGCAACCCGCAAAAAGTCGACATCGGCCTGGATTTCGGGTCATTCGACTCACGCGAGGCCCGAATCATCCGGCGTTTCCTGAGGGACAAACGCTATGACCTGGTGATCGACCTGCGCGAGGACATCGAGGCCGCGGGCTTTTCCATTCACCTCTTCGGGATGGATGCGACGGCGACAGCCGAGCGCATTCTATCCGAAGCCGGCGCCCGCGGCTATCCGATCGAGGGCCGAGCGGCAGGGCCCCGGACCGGTCTCGTCACCATCTCCAATTGGCAATTGACCCTGCGGGAATGGCTGGGATCGGTCTCACTGCCGGCCTATGCGCGGCGCCACGTCGCCGGCGGCGTCTACATGATCGTGACCCCGACGATCCTGCCGCTGGCGGACCGGGTGGCGCTCCAGCGGATGGCGATCGAAGCCCTTATCGCGGAACACGCGGCCCCCCCGGCTCCCCTGCCAAGCGGTGCCCCGGGGTCGTAAGGAGGAACGTTATGGACCGGGTAGAACCATTACGCAAAGTATCCGTCAGCATTCGCGCCGCGGAAGACCCCCCGCAGGCGGGCTCGGCTCTCGCCACTTTTGAGCTCGCCTTCATCTGCGGCATCGGCCGCAGCGGTGTCACACCCTTCGAATCTCAGCTGGCCGGCCGGCGGGTCGGGGATAACATCGATCTGCGGATCATGGCCCCGCAGGCCGAAAGCTTCTTCGAGCATCTCGCCCCCCGTTTATGTACGGCCTTCGCAGGCCGGGAAGCGGTGCGCCTGAACGTGACGATCACGGCGATCGACACCCCGGAGGCGCGGGATCTCGTGAAGGCCATGGCCGAGCGCTCCTCCCACGGGGGAGCCGGCTGTGACTGCGGCTGCGGCTGCGGCTGCGGCTGAACGGATACTGGATGCGGGATGCGGGATGCGGGGTAATAGCTTCCGGTTTCAGGGTTCACGGTTTGAGATGTAGTCGGAATCGAGTAAAAACAGTAACGAGCAACGAGTAACGAGTACCGAGTGGAAGGATGGGTCGGGGTCGGTATCGAATCCTTTTCGCCCTGACCCAACCAAACACCAAACACTAAAAACCAAACACTAAAAATGAAATGCCCTGCCCGCTGCGCCTCACGGGCGCCACGGCATTTTAACGCAGCTCTGTGGCGCTCCCCGGATGCCTGCGCCCGGAGCATCGGTTTCGTCCGCGTCTGAAACTCGGGGCAACGGGCTCTACGATCGGACCAGGCTCGCTCCGTCAATCGTGCCCAGGATGGGATCCGCCATTTCGTCTCTTCCACCCGTCCGGGGCAAGGTCCGATCCAAGAGCCCGTAGGCCCCTCAGACAGTCATCCGCTCCCGCAACCGACGCCCCGGGCTCCGGCATCCTCAGGCTGGGATAATCGCGAAAAGTAACGAGGAACGAGCAGCGAGTAACGAGTAAAAAAGACGGAACACCACCGTGTACGGGTACGAGAACGTGAGGGTACCAAGCGGTGGGCAGGGTGTTTTGCCGCAGGTGCACTGAGGAGAGGAAGCAGAGCCTCTCGCCGGGGCCCGGCCGAGGGGATGCGGCGCAAAACAAACTCTGCACCTCGGCAGACAGGCATCCCCTCGGACGGCTCCCGCTGCTACCGAACGGTTTCAGCTTGCCTGCGGCAAAATGCCCTGCTCGCCGCGCCCCGCGCGAACCACCCGCTGGGAACTTGAAAAGTGAGGGGTGTAGGGTTCCGAGTTCACGGTTGAAAACCGCCTCGAAACATGAGACATAGTTTATCCTGCCGACGAACGCAGGTGAAAAATGATTGCCATACCAACTGACGGCGCTTCGAGCGCCTGATCGGAGGGTGACATGAAGAAGAAACTGACCCGGTTCGACCTGCAGCAGATGAAGGAAAAGGGCGAAAAGGCCGTGTGGATGACAGCCTATGATTTCACCACCGCCCAACTGGCCGAGAAAGCCGGTATGGACATGCTCCTTGTGGGCGACAGCCTCGGCATGGCCGTCTACGGGTACCCCGGCACGGTGCCGGTAACGCTCGAGCAGAGCCTTTACCACACCGAAGCGGTGCGCCGCGGGGCCCCGAACACCTTCGTGATCGGGGACATGCCCTTCGGCTCCTATCACGGCAGCGTGAACGATGCCGTGCAGAATGCCGTGCAGTACCACAAGAAGTGCGGCGTGGATTGCATCAAGCTCGAAGGCGGGGTGAGGGTCGCACACATCATCCGCGCCATTGCCGACAGCGGCATGCTGGTCATGGGGCACGTGGGGCTCACCCCTCAGAGCACCGGGGCGCTCGGCGGGTTCAAGGCCCAGGGCCGCACCGCGGAGGCCGCCCGGGCCATCATCGCGGACGCCCAGGCGGTCTATGAGGCCGGCGCCTTTTCGATTCTGGTGGAGGCGGTCCCGCCCGAGGTCACCAAGCTGATCGCCGATGAGCTTCCGATCCCGATCTACGGCATCGGCGCCGGGGCCGACTGCGACGGGCAGGTCATGATCGTCTCCGACATCCTCGGCATCTTCCAGGCCTTCACCCCCAAATTCGTGAAGAAGTATGCCAACCTGGGGGCGGAGATGCTCAAGGTTTTCGAGGCCTACATCAAGGACGTCCGCACCGGGGTCTTCCCGGCCGAAGAGCACACCTACCGCATGATCGAGGGGGAGATGCAGAAGCTGACCAAACCGCGCAAAAAACCGCGCCGCAAGGCCGCAGCGAGATAAGCCGTGTCCCAGCGAACCTTTACCCTCAAGTACGGCAAAGCGGATGTGAGCTTCGAGGTGCCCGCCCGGCAGCTCTTGTGCGAAGTGACCGGCCGCAACCGGCCGGCGCTCGAAAACCTGAGGCAAACCTACCTCGACGCCCTGGACCACCCGGTGGACTCCGCGCCGCTGCGCGACATGCTCACGCCCGGCGGCACGGTGGCGATCACCGTGAGCGACATCACGCGCGGCTGGCAGAAAAACGCCGACACCCTGCCCTTTCTCCTGGACTATCTTAACACGGCCGGTGTCGCCGACGACAAGATCACCATCATCATCGCCGTGGGGGCCTACCGCCGGAACACCCCCGCGGAATTCGTGGAGCTCTGCGGCCCGGAGGTCTGCCACCGGGTGCGGGTCGTGAACCACGATGCCTGGGACGAGAAGAACATGGTGTCCCTCGGCCGCACCAGCCGAGGCACTGCGGTGGCGGTGAGCCGGATCGCCATGGAGGCCGACACCCTGATCCTGACCGGCGGGGTGATCTATCACTACATGGTCGGTTACGGCGGCGGGCGCAAAAGCGTCATGCCCGGGGTCTGCTCCAACCGCACCATCCAGACCTGCCATCTCTGGTCGCTCGAGCCCGAACGCGGCAGCGGCCGCAGCAAGCTCGCCCAGTCGGGATTGACGGAGGGCAACCCCGCCCACGAGGACATGATGGAGTGCGCCTCGCTCGCGCGACCCGATTTCATCGTCAACGTGGTCCCCAACCTGGACGGCCGGCTGTGCGCCGTCTTCGCCGGCAACTGGGTGTCGGCCTGGCTCAAGGCCACCCGGCTCGTCGACCAGATGTACGGGGTCGAGATACCTGGAAAGGCCGACATCGTCATCGCCACCGCTGGCGGCTACCCCAAGGACATCAACCTCTACCAAACCACCAAGACCATGGACAACGCCGTGCACGCCGCCGCCCCGGGCGGAATTTCGGTCATCCTCTCGGAGTGCCCGGACATCCGCGAGCCGCTCGAGTATTTCAAATGGTTCGACCACCCGACGATCGAAGCCCATGACCACGCCCTGCGGGCGAACTATACCATCGCCGGCTGGTGCGCCCTGATCACACGCGAGTACTGCCGCAAAAGCCCGACCATCATGCTCACCCGGCCTGAGAACGCCGAACTGGCGCGCCGAGCCGGCCTGATCCCGGCGGCCACCATCGACGAGGCGCTCACGACGGCCTTCGCCATGTGCGCGAAGAAAAGCCCGACCATCACCGTGATGCCCCAGGGCGCCAACACCCTGCCGCGCATGCAAGGGAGGACAACATGAACGAAAACCGGGTTGGTCATCAGCACCCTGCCGTAAAAACGCGGCGTAGGCCCACCGCCGCCCTCGTGACCGCCACCGGCCTGCTGCTGGCTGCTTTTCTCAGTGGCACCGCTCTCGCCGCCGACGCGGCGGCGCAGCCGTCTGTGCCGTCGATCACGGTCACCGGAGACGCCGACGTAGCGGCCACCCCGGACCGGGCCCAGGTCAGCCTGGGAGCGGTGGTCGAAACCCGTCAGGCGGTCGATGCCCAAAAACAGCTCGCCCAGGTCATCCGGCGCATACTGGGCGAGATCAAGGCGCTGGGGGTGACGGATGAAAAAATCCGCACCTCCGGCGTGTCCCTGACCCCCGTCTATTCCCAGCCCAAACCCCGGACGGACCCGGAGCCCGAAGCGCCCCGCATCGTCGGCTACCGCGCGACGAACAGCGTGAGGGTTTACATGGACGACCTGGAACGGGTGGGGACGGTGATTGACGCGGGGATTGCGGCTGGAGCCAACCAGCTCTCCAGTTTGAGCTTCCAGCTGAAGGACGACCTCGCCTTCCGGCAGAAAGTCTTGCGGCTTGCCGCCCAAGAGGCGCGGGTGAAAGCCGAAACGATCGCCTCGGCCTTGAACCTGCAGCTCGGGGAGGTCCTCGAGGTGCGCGAGGACGGTGCCCAGACCTCCTATCCCGTTGAGCGCCGGTTCGCCGCCCCGGCCGCCGCCGGCACACCGATTCAGCCCGGCCAGATTCAAGTAAGCGCGGCCGTGACGATCCGCTTCCGGCTGATCGACACAAAGAGCGGCTCCTGAGAAGCGGTGGGGGCCCCGCAGCGCCATGAGCGAACAGCGGCCGAACAACGCCCTCGCCCTGGACCTCGCGCTCACCGCCCGCTGCCCGCTCCGCTGCCGCTTCTGCACCGTGGATAAGCGCCCGGGGGCCGAACTCACGGCGGGGGAATGGGCCCGCGTGATGGCCGCTTTTGCCGCCGTGCGCCCGGTGCGCCTGATCAGTCTCGAGGGGGGCGAGCCCCTCCTCAGGCCCGACCTGGCCGATATCGCCCGCGCCGCGCTCGCCTGCGCCGGTCAGATCAAGATCATCACCGGCGGTTCGATCCCTTTCGGCGCTCTGCCGCGTGAGCTTGCTCGCAGCCCCCGCCTGACCCTGGAGGTCAGCGTCGACGGCCCGCGGCACCTGCACGACGATCTGCGGGATGGCAGCTTTGATGCCGCCTGGGACTTCATCCATGCGGCCCGGGTGCAGGGAGCCAGGCTGCGCCTGCGCACGGTGGTGTCGGCCCTCAATTTGGAAGCGATCGAAGCGTGGCTGGGGGCGGTGGACCGAGAGTTGAAAGACCATCTCCTTCCGGTCGGCTTTCGCTTCGACACCTTGATTGCGCCCGAAACCCTGGAGCCGATGGGCGGCCCGCAACGGCGACAGCCGGTGCGCCGCACCGGAGGGCTTGACTGGGTTCCCTCCCCGGTGGAGGTCGCGGCCCTTTATGATCGCCTCCGCGCCCGCCGCTTTCGCCGCCTGCGCTTCGATCAGACCGAGCCCTTCCGCGGCTGCGGGGTCGGCCGCCTCCCTTTCATCTCCTTCGACCCGGAGGGCAAATTTTCGTTCTGCTGCGAGGCGCCGCGAGGCTTCGGCTCGATCCGGGAGTCTTCGGCCGAGGCCATCCTCGACCTCCTGGACACCCAGATGGCCGCCCTCCCCTGCCGCGGGTGCACGCATTTCAAGGCTGCGCGCTGCGACGGCTGCTGGACCGGACAGAAATGCGGCATGGTCGGCGCCTGGGAGCTTCCCGGCTGCCGGGAGCTTCTGGACTCCGCCGGCAGCCGGTCCCAGGTGGGTAGCGACCTCTGTCAGCTCCGCTTCCCGGCCGCCTCACCAACTTCCGTTTGCCGAAGGCAATCGGGTACGGGTATGTGAACGGCTACGGGAACCAAAACCAAAAAGGAACCGCACGATGGACGAGTTCTGGAAATTTCCGTACCCGTCACAGCGCATGCCCGTGCTGGCACGAAACGTGGTGGCCACCTCTCAGCCGCTGGCCGCCCAGGCCGGTCTGCGGATGCTCCTCGCGGGCGGCAATGCGGTCGATGCCGCCCTCGCGGCCGCCATCACCCTCACCGTGGTCGAGCCGACCAGCAACGGGATCGGCAGCGACGCCTTTGCCCTCGTCTGGGACGGGGCCACCCTACACGGCCTGAACGGCTCCGGCCGCTCCCCCCGGGGCTTGACCCGGGAGCGG
The DNA here is from genome assembly GCA_041310825.1 of Desulfobacteraceae bacterium. Lineage (GTDB taxonomy): Bacteria > Desulfobacterota > Desulfobacteria > Desulfobacterales > SpSt-501 > SpSt-501. The sequence continues at coordinate 9,029 of JBFYWX010000114.1, forward strand.
TTCTCAGGCCTGACCACGATGCCGCGCACGGGCTGGGACACGGTCACCGTACCGGGGGCGGTGGACGCCTGGAGCCGGCTTTCCGCACGCCTGGGCAAACTGCCCTTCGAAGAGCTCTTCGTGCCCGCCATCACCTATGCCGAAGAGGGTTTTCCGGTCTCCCCGATCACCGCCGCCCGCTGGCGGCAGGCGCAGAGCCTTTTCGCGGGGTTTCCGGAGGCGATGCGCACCTTCTTCCCTCACGGCCGCGCGCCGGGGGCCGGTGAGATCTTCCGCTGCCCGGAGCAGGCCGAGACCCTCGCCGCCATTGCCGCGAGCCGGGGGGAGGCGTTTTACCGCGGAGCGCTCGCTCAACGGGTCGCCGCCTGCGCAGAGTCCCAGGGCGGCGCCATGACACCGGCGGACCTCGACGCCCACCGCTCCGACTGGGTCGAACCCATTTCGGTCGACTACCGGGGCGCCCGTCTGCACGAGATCCCCCCGAACGGCCAGGGGATCGCCGCGCTCATCGCTCTGGGGATCCTGCGGCATTTCGACCTCGGCGCCTACGCACCGGACTCGGCCGCGAGCCTGCACCTGCAGATCGAGGCCATGAAATCCGCTTTCGATGAGCTCTTTCGGCACGCGGCGGACATCGATCACATGCGGATCGCTCCCGCTGCGATGCTGGACGAGAGGCGTCTCGAATCCCAGGCGGCCGCGATCCGCCTGAAACGGGCAGCCCCCGCTGCGGCGAAAGCACCCGGCGCGGGCGGTACGGTCTACCTCACGGCCGCCGACGCCTCCGGGGGGATGGTCTCCTTTATCCAATCGAACTACCTCGGCTTCGGCTCAGGGGTGGTGGTGCCCGGCACCGGGATTGCCCTGCAGAACCGGGGCTGCGGCTTCGTGCTCGATCCAACTCACCCGAATTGCGTCGCCGGCGGCAAACGCCCGTTTCACACCATCATCCCGGGCTTCGTCACCCGCAACGGCCGGCCGCTCATGAGCTTCGGCGTCATGGGGGCCCACATGCAACCCCAGGGCCATGTCCAGATGATGGTACGCATCTGCGACCACGGCCAGAATCCCCAGAGCGCCTGCGATGCCCCGCGCTGGCACGTCGCCCCGGACGGGGTGGTGGCACTCGAGCCGGGGCTGCCGGAGACGACCGTGGACGGCCTGCGGGAAAGGGGCCACCGCATCCGTCTGGGTGAGCCCGCCTCTCTTTTTGGCGGGGGCCAGCTCATCCTGAGGCTTGCGGAAGAGGTCTATATCGCCGCCTCCGACCCGCGCAAGGATGGACAGGCCGTGGGGTTTTGACCGGGCCGCCCGGAGCCATCACCCGGCGACCGATCGAGATTGTGTTGGACAAAAATCAAAAATGGTTTTAGAAGCAGCTCATCCATTCGACCGCATCGCGGGGATTCGACTTCAGGAGAAAAACATCATGCCGGTTTTGGGATTCATCGGTGCCGGGCCGGTCGGCACCACTTTTGCCGTAAGGCTTTCGGAACAAGGCTACCGCGTGGCGGCGGTGGCGGACATCGACGCCGCCGCCGCGGAGCGTTTTGCCGAGCGCCTGCCCGGCTGCGGGCTCTGCCCACAGAACCAGGCCGTGCTCGCTGCCGCCGACATCGTCTTCATCACCACCGCGGATGATTTCATCGCCCCGGTCTGCTCCGGCCTCAATTGGCGCCCGGGGCAGACCGCGGTCCACTGCAGCGGGGCGAGCACGGTCCAGTCGCTCGAAGCGGCACGGCGGCAGGGCGCCATCGTCGGCTCCATTCACCCTTGCCAATCCTTTTCGGGCATCGAGCAGGCCATCCAGAATCTGCCGGGCTCGACTTTCGGCATCGAGGCCGAAGAGCCCGTCCGGACCACTCTGACCGAAATGGCCCGGGCGCTGAAGGGGGAGATCGTCTACCTCAGCTCCGAGGACAAGGTGCTCTACCACGCGGCGGCGGCCATCGCTTGCAATTATGTCACCACCCTCCTCAAGCTGGCGACCGAGCTCTGGCAGAATTTCGGCAAGAGCTCGGCGGACGGGGTCAAGGCCTACATGCCGCTCCTGCGGGGGACACTCAACAACATGGAGACGGTCGGGTTTCCCGGTTGCCTCACCGGGCCCATCGCCCGCGGGGATGCCGCCACCATCGGCCGTCATCTGGCCGCCCTGGAAAAATTCGCGCCCGACATGCTCCCCCTCTACCGGGAGCTCGGCCGTTTCACGGTGCCCATCGGACAGGCCAAAGGGAGCTTGTCCTCCGCCAAAGCCTCGGAAATACTCAAGCTGTTGAGCCCCTGACACCTGCCATGCCGTTGAGAATCCTGCAAAAGATGCAAAAGGGGGTCTATTACCCGGGCCACCTCCTGGGCACCCGAGAGGCGCTCGCCGCACTGGTCACCCAGGGGCTCCTCGAACGCATGGACGCATCCTTCTTATGCGGCCCGGACAGCGAGCCGGCCTATTGTCTGACGCCCGACGGCTGCCGCCTGAAACGGGGATCGACCCACAGGAGCCCTCCGGATGCAACTGAACGGTAGCCCGACGGAGCGCACCACCGCCGCCACCGATATTCTTCTCAGCCTGACAGCCGCCGCCGGGGTCGTCTACCTGCATGGGTCTCAGCCCTCATTCTCCTGGCGCCTCCAGCTCTGGTCCTGGCCGCTCGGCCTGATCGCCGCCGCGGCCGCGTTGGGCGCCCTCTATCACGGACTCATCCTGCCGGGCCCGATCCGCCGGCACCTGTGGCAGGCACTGACGTTGGCTTTGGGCATAGCGCTCGCCTTGTTCGGCGTCGGCCTCGTGTACGATCTCCTCGGGCCGCAGGCCGCCCGCCGCGGCCTGCTCCCGGCCCTGGTGGCGGGCGCCGCCCTCTTTCTCGTCAGCCGGCGCTACGGCGGCCTCTTCCGGGTGTTCATTCTTTGCGAGGGGCTGATCCTCGCAGCGGCCCTTGCCGGCTACACCGGGCTGGCCGCCCTCGACGCGCTGGAGGGCGCCGGCTGGGTGGCGGCCGGACTCCTGCTGAGCGCACTTGCCGCCGGGGTCCAGACCCGCAAGAGGCTGCGTTTCACCTGGGTCTGGGAGTTCGACCACAACGGGGCCTTCCACCTTTTGCAGGCGGCAGGGCTGGTGCTGCTCAGCAAAGGCATCGCCGCGGGCGGGTGAGGCCATGAGCCTTGATCGCATCACCGATCAGCTGATCGACGCTCTCCGGCCGCTGCGTTTCGGCCTGCCCGTTTCGCACGTCTACAACCCGCTCGAATACGCCCGGGCGCCTTACCGGGAATACTTGCGCCGCTTCGGCCGGCCGCCGCGGGAGATCGTGCTGGTGGGGATGAACCCGGGCCCCTGGGGCATGGCCCAGACCGGGGTGCCCTTCGGGGAGATCGTCGCCGTCCGCGACTGGATGGGGATCGAGGCCCCCGTCGGAACACCCGCCCGGCCCCACCCCCGCCGGCCGGTGGCGGGTTTCGCCTGCACCCGCCGTGAAGTGAGCGGACAACGGCTCTGGGGCTGGGCCCGCACGAATTTCGGCACCGCCGAGATGTTCTTCGAACGCTTTTTTGTCGCCAACTATTGCCCTTTGATGTTCATCGGAACCACCGGCACCAACCTGACGCCCGACAAGCTCGCGGCGGATAGCGCCCGGCCGCTCTTAGCCGCCTGCGACCGCGCCCTGCGCCGCACCGTCGAGCACCTCGCACCGACGCACGTCGTGGGGGTCGGACGCTTCGCCGCCGAACGTGCCCGCCTCGCACTGGAGGGGCTGGATGTGGCCATCGACACTATGACCCACCCTAGCCCGGCCAACCCCAGGGCCAACCGCGGCTGGGAAGCTGTCATCACCCGCGAGTTGAATGCGATGGGTATCCAACTTTAAATCATCATGCGCAGAACGCTTACGCCATCAATGCCGCCCGTACTGGCGCTGCTGCTAACGGTGGCTGTTCTCTTCTCGGGGTGCACGGCCACACACCGGTCCACGTTGACGGACGCAGCGCAGATCTCATCCAAAGTCGCCGCTCTTCAGGGACGCCTTACCGGGCTGGGGCCGCACCCCGATCATGTGGAGGCCCGCCGGGTGGCGGAGACGGCGGTGAGCCACTCGCTGCGGCTCGCCGAGGAGTATCGGGTGGTTCCGCCGGCACGCTGGCACAATGTCCTGATCCAGGTGGGGATCCGGGAGCGCGGCCTCTGCTTCCACTGGACGGAGGACCTCATGCTGCACCTGCAGGCACTCGCCCTCAGCTCATTCGACCTACACTGGGCGGTGGCTCACCGGGGCAGCGACCTCCGGGAGCACAACAGCGTGGTCATCACCGCCACGGGTCAGCCGTTCGAGGAGGGGCTGGTCCTCGACCCCTGGCGCAACTCGGGCGACCTCTTCTGGACCCGGGTCGACCGGGACAGCTACCCCTGGACGCCGCTGCCACGCGGCGAATGGTGAAACGGCCGTCCTGACAGCCACCTCAAACGGCAAGGAATCGCCGCCATGGAAAAATCGATCGCTGCGCTGTATGCCAGGGTGCAGGATGCCGCCGCCCGTTTGAGCGGGGTGGCGAACGTGACCCCCGTTATGACCTCGCGCACCCTGAACGAACGCCTGGGGGCGGAGGTCTTTTTGAAATGCGAAAACCTCCAGCGGATCGGCGCCTTCAAATTCCGCGGGGCCTACAACGCCATGACGCGCCTCTCGGCCGCCGAGCGGGCACGCGGGGTCCTCACCTTCTCCTCCGGCAACCATGCTCAGGCCGTCGCCCTCACGGGCCGGCTGCTTTCGATCCAAACCACGGTGGTGATGCCCCAGGATGCGCCGCGCATCAAACGCGAGGCCACCCAGGCCTACGGGGCCACGGTGATCTCCTACGATCCGCGGGAGCGCAGCCGCGAGGAGATCGCCCGTAAGCTCGAGGAAGAGAAGGGATTCACCCTGATTCCCCCCTACGACCACCTGGATGTCGTCGTGGGGCAGGGCACCGCGGCCCTCGAGCTCTGCGGGCAGGCCGGGCCCCTCGACCTGCTCCTCGTTCCCTGCGGCGGCGGGGGGCTTCTCAGCGGCTGCGCCATCGCCGCCAAAGGCATGAACCCCGAGTGCACGGTCATCGGGGTCGAGCCCGAACTGGCCGACGATGCCACGCGCTCCTTTTACACCAAGACCCTGCAGCGGGTCGAAAACCCTCCGACCATCGCCGACGGCACCCGCACGCCTTCGCTGGGCAAGATCACCTTCCCCCTGGTCCTCGACTACGTGAACGCCATGCACACGGTCTCCGAGGAGGCCATCATGGAAGCCGTTCGCGTGCTCTTCTACCGCCAGAAGCTAGTGGTCGAACCCTCCGGTGCGCTGGGGCTGGCCGCGCTCCTGAGCGGCAAGGTCAAGGCCCGGGGCCGGGTGGGGGTCATCCTGAGCGGGGGCAACATCGACGGGCCGACCATGCGGCAGATTCTCACCGGTTAGGGTGGTTGATGGGTTCCGGGTTCACGGTTTAATGATCGCCGGAGTCGGAGTAGGATAGGCAATGCCTATAATGCGCTATAATGCCCAACCCGGACAAGCCGGAACCAAAAAAGTTAAAAAGTTGGACAGAATTTAAATCTTTGTAAACACAATGC
>JBFYWX010000118.1:0-4751 GCA_041310825.1 Desulfobacteraceae bacterium
GCAGATTGGCCGAGATGATTTCGGGCCGGGTGATGTCGCCGCGCACGACCCGCGTCTCCGCCTGGGACGCAAAGGGCGTAATGCCGCCGGCCTCCGAAATGGCATCGATCAGGCGCATCTCGGAGCCCCGGAAGGTGTAGGCGCCCGGCCGCTGCACCTCCCCGAAGACATAAACCCGGTTGGCCTCCTTGGAGAGGGTGGGCAGATAGATCAGGTCCCCGTCGTTCAGCACGATGTCCTGCGAGACGTCCCCCTGGATGATCGTCCGATAGAGGTTCAGCGAGACCGTCTCCCCGCTCTTGCGCCGGACGAGGACCGACTTGAGGTCGGCATCCTCGGTGGGTCCGCCGGCCTGGGTGAGCAGTTCGAGCATGCTCGTTTTGCCCTTCAGCCGGTACTCGCCCGCCCCGGAGTAGAAATGAGTGGTGCGCGCCACCGCGCCGAGCAGTCTCACGGTTTTGCTCTTGTGCTCCTTGACGCGCACATCGATGCGCGGCTTTTTCAGGTACTGCCCCAGCCGGGCGGTCAGCAGGTCGTCGAGTTCGGGGGCCGTCAGGCCGCTGACATCTAAATTCTCCACCAGGCCGAAGGAGACCCGCCCGTCGGGCCGCACCAGCAACTCCTGACGCGCCGGGGTGTTGCCGTCCCACAGCGTGATCTCCAGGGTGTCGCTCGGGCCGATCTTGTACTCGACCGTGCCGTTGACGGTTTTAAAGACGTCGTTTTCCATGAGGGCGGGCGGCACGACCGGCGTGCCCGCCGCGGCGGCGGGCGTGCCGGCCGCGACGGCGGCGGTTCCGTTCGCTGCGGACCGGCCGGCCCACAGGGTGAGGCCTTCACCGAGGTTGGCGGCCGCGATGTCCGGCCGCCCGTCCGTGTTCAGGTCCGCCGCCGCCAGGCCGTAAAAGTTCCCAGTGGTGGGGAAAACCCCGTTGAGCGGCAGCCACCCCTGATCCCCGCGATTCAACCAGGCCCGGATGCCGCCGTTGTCGAGCGACCCGGCGAAGATGTCGGCCCGGCCGTCGCCGTCCACATCCACCGGCAGCGCCTGCCAGAAACTGGGGGCCTGGCCGGCCGGAAGAACGCCGGCGCCCGGTTCGTTCGGGTCCAACCCCGGGGGCGGCGGCGCCTCTCTGAAATGGCCCTGACCGTCGCCGAGAAAGAGCCGGACCCCGTTTTGATAGGTCCCCGCGAAAATATCGACATGGCCGTCGCCGTTGATGTCGGCACGGCTTAGCCTGAAGAAATTGCCTTGTCCGACGGGCGCCAGGGCCTTCCAGCCGCCGCCGGGGGCATTCAAATACACCCGGACCGCACCCTGCCGGCCCCAGCCCGCTCCGGCGATGTCCAGGCGGCCGTCCCCGTTGACGTCCACGAGCGCGACATCCATGAATTTGCCGGTGACGGTCGGGGCCTGGCCGGCAACCCACTCGCCCCGGCCGTTGCCCAGCCAGAGCTGGATCCCTCCATGGGCCTCCGAGGAGGCATTGGCCGCCACGATGTCGATGTGGCCGTCGCCGTTGATGTCTCCGGCGGCCACACCCTCGTAGCGATTGATGTCGATCGGGCTGCGGCCCGGCGCGAAGCGGCGACCGTCCTGGTTCAGCCACACCCGGATACCCGAGGACTGCCGCTGCACGCTGAAGACGATGTCCACCCGCCCGTCGCTGTCGACATCGACCAGGGCCAACGAGCGAACATCACCCTCCACGGGCAAGAGCTGCGGCGCCGAGACCCCCCCTGCGCCGTCGCCGTAGAAGATCGCCATCGACCCGGGTTCCACCGCACCCGTCACAATGTCGAGCCGGCCGTCATTGTCCATGTCGGCGACGGCGACGGCGACGGTTTTCGCAGCCCCGGGAAGCATCCCCGGCCGATCGTGCGAGGCCGCGGGGGGCGACGGACCGGTGGCGGCACAACCGATGGCCGCCAGCACGAGCGACAGGCGCATCATCCGCTGCAACCCGCCGACCGGCGCGACTGCCCGGAAACTCCATAATCGCCGCAACCCTGATGGCATTCTCACTCCTCGATGTCCGCGATGGCCTCCCGCACGATGCGGCTGTCCACCCGCCGGGCCTTGTGCATGACGCCGATCAAGAGCGCCCGGTCGCAGAGATTGTTGATGCGCAGGGGAATCCCCCCGCTGAAGTCGAACACCTGCTCCACCGCCTCGCGGGTGAAGATCCCCCGCGTGGCCCCCGCGCTCTTGAGCCGGAAGAGCAGGTAGCGCAGGGTGTCGGCCGCATCCAGCGGCCCGAGGTTGAACTTGACGGAAATCCGCTCTTTCAGCGGCTGGAGCTGCGAGATGCTGCGCAAGAGCGGCGGCTGGCCCAACAGGATGAGGGTGATGAGAAACTCCTCGTCGGTCTGGATGTTGAGCAGCATCCGCAGCTCATCGAGGGTGGCGCGGTTGCCGATGACATGGGCCTCGTCGATCGCGATGACGGTGCTGCAGCCGGCCGCGGCGTTGTCGGTAAGGATTTTCTGGAGCTGATCGAGCAGGAGGGTCTTCGAGCCGTTGCCCGCCGACCCGCCCAGCTTCAAAAGGATCGCCTTCAGCAGGTCTTCCGGGCTGAGCGCCGGGTTGGAAATCATCTGCATCCGCACCCGGTCGCGGTTGAGATGCTCGGCCAACGCCTTGGTCACGGTGGTCTTGCCGCAGCCGACCTCCCCGGTGAGCATGGCGACCCCCTTGCGGTTCTCGATCACGTAGAGCAGCCGGCGCAGCGCCTCCTCGTGCTGGCGCGAGCGGTAGAACACGCTGCGCGAGGGCACGTTGGCAAATGGCGGTTGTGTGAGTCCCCAATGATCGAGGTACATCTCAACCCCTCTTCCGGCACCGGTGCCGGTTCACAGAATCGGCGCCTCCACCGGGTGGCAGGTTGCGGAGCCGGGCCCGGATGGGGCGGCCGTCCCCAGCCGCAGCTCGCGGATCTCGTTCGCCGTGACGCTGCGCACGATGTTCAAAAGGGGCGCCTCGGTCAGCTCAACAAAGCGCTCGGCCAACACCTGGCGGCGCTGCGAATCGAAGAGGATCCGCAGCTTGGGCCGCATGGGCTCGTCGGGCACAGTTTCAATCACCCGGCCGATGGCCTCGGAGTTCAGCTGCACGTAGCTGTCGATCGGAAACACCGTGAAGACCCTGAGCAGCGATTTCATGTACCGGTGCTGGAACTGGGTCTTGCAGCTTTTGAAAATGTACTTGACCGCGTCGAAAAAGCTCAGCTGCTCGCGGTTGGGCCGGCTGTGAACGAGCGCCTCGTAAAGGTCGAGCAGCCCGATGATCTGGGCGTATTCGTGGATCTCATCGCCGGCAAGCCCCCGGGGGTACCCGGAACCGTCGATGCGCTCGTAGACCTGGGCGGCGGTCTCGGCGATGATCCCGTGCGCGGGCCCCAGGCATTGAAGGATGCCGGAGGCGTTGTTGGGCCGTTCTCTGAGCAGGGAGAGCTCCTCGTCCCGGAGCGGGCCCTCCTTGTGCAGCAGCGGCTCCGGCAGCAGCGCGAGCCCGACGTCGTGCAGGAGCCCGGCGAGCCCGATCTCCAGCTGCCGGCCCTCGTCGAAGCCGAGATCCTGCGCCGTCTTGATCGCATAGACCGCCACGTTCACGCTGTGGTGAAGGGGGAACTCCTTGGATTCGTCGAGGTGCAGCGCGGTGACAAAAAGCTCGTCGCGCAGCGGCCGCTCCGATGCCATGCGCCGGATGAGGCTCTGCGCCGGTTCGAGCGCGAAGGGCCGGCGATGGCGGACGGCGGTAAAAATCTGAGAGAGGCAAGCGCACGCCAGCGTATGGAGCTGGCGCCGATCCTCGGCGGGGGTCGCCGCCGCCGGCACCACCTGCGGCCGGCCGGTACGGATGCCTTCCGTGGCCTGCGCCGCCGCCAGCTTCGCAAAACTGAATTTCGCCTCGTTCATTCAACCTCCGCGCAGAGCACGCCCTGCGCAAATAGCCGCACCGCCGCCCGTCGACGATGCGCCGCGCCGACGGAACCGCCGGATCCGGTGCGCTTGTTGATGAAGATCGGCCGGATTGAAGAAAACTTTAGCCGGAACGATCCGGTTTTTTGCATTTTGGTTCGACCCTGGGCAATTGGTCCTCCAGGGCCCGGCACCTGCCGTCGGGGCCGGCACGCAACCGGCCGGCATGGCTTCGGCTGCAGCGCTCCAGCACCGTCACCAGCACCACCAGGATGGCGGCCTGGACGATCAAGAGCAAGGCGTCCTCGCCCGAGGCGTTCTGCAGGATCAGGGCGCTGGTGCCGAGACCCAGGCCCATCAGAAAAATGAACATCACGCTGCGCTGCCGTGACCCCAGCGCTTCGGCCAGCCGATGGTGCAGGTGGTCCTTGCCCACGTATTCCACCCAACCCCGCAGGTTCCTGACCTTGCCGGTCAGGATGCGTTCGATCGTGGTGTGCACCATGTCGAAGATCAACAGCCAGAAGATCAGCAACGGCGAGACCAGCGACACCAGCGGCCGGGCGTCGGCCCAGTCCCCGTACACGGCGATGCTGGCGAGCACAAAGCCGATCACCGTGCTGCCCGCATCGCCCAGAAAGATCCCGGCAGGCTTCCGGGGGCTGAAGTTGAACGGGAGAAACCCCAGGCAGCCGCCCATGACTGCCAGCGCGATCCAGCCCAGCAACGGCTGGTGGGTCTGGTAGGCCACCGCCGCCAGGAAAAATGCGATGATGGCCCCCAGGCCGGCGGCAAGCCCGTCCATGCCGTCGAAGAAATTCATGGCGTTG
>JBFYWX010000120.1:0-6055 GCA_041310825.1 Desulfobacteraceae bacterium
AACTACCACGGCCACACCACGGTCTGCCAGGGATCGCTCTACTTCTCCGGCATGGCCATGAGCGACCAGTTCGTGGAGGGCCGCTTCACCGGCGGCAGCAAGTTCTACTGGCAGGCGGACACCGGCAACGCCGAGTTCTGCGTTTTCGTCGGGGCCAACCCCTTCGAGGCCAACTACGGCCCGCCGCTGCGCGCCCAGAAGGTCACCGAGGGCACTGTCGACGGCCGCATGAAGATCGCGGTGATCGACCCGCGCTGCTCCAAGACTGCGGCCCGGGCCTGGAAATGGCTGCCGGTCGAGCCGGTCAACGGGGTGCCGGCCATCGCCATGGCCATGATCCGCTGGATCATCGACAACAAGCGCTACGATGCCGTCTACCTCGCCAACGCGAACAAGGCCGCGGCCAAGGCCGGCAACGAGCCCACCTGGTCTCAGGCCGCCTGGCTGGTCAAGATCGGCGCGGACGGAGCGCCCGGCAAGTACCTGCGCGGCTCCGACCTGGGTCGTCCCACGGAGACGCGCACCAAGAAAGACGGCTCGACCTGGGACTTCGATGTATTCATCGCCAAGTCCGGTGAGGAATACCTTTCCTTCGACCCCAACGACGAAAAGGCGGGAGTGGAGGGAGAGCTCTTCGTCGACACGGAGGTCAACGGGATCCGGGTCAAGAGCGTTCTCCAGATCATTCACGAGGCCGCGAAGGCCAGGACCATAGAGGCCTGGTGCGAGCTCGCCGGGGTGCGAACCGCGGATGTGCTCGATATCGCCAAGGAATTCGTCAGCCACGGGAAGAAGGCCGTGGCCGACCTGCACCGCGGCGTCTCCCAGCACACCGGGGGCTTCTACAACGTGACCGCCTGGTACACGGTGAACGCGCTCATCGGCAACACCGGCTGGCAGGGCGGCTTGTGCAAAGCCACCACTTGGAACTACACCGGCAACCGCCCGGGCAAGCCGTTTGATGTCACCAAGATGTATGCCGGCGGCATCAAGGCTTGGGGGGTCAACATCATCCGCCACAGCGCGGTCTACGACAAGACCACCCTTTTCACCGGCTTTCCGGCTAAGCGCACCTGGTATCCCTTCTCTTCGGACATCTACCAGGAGGTGATCCCCAGCATCGGGGACATGTACCCTTACCAGATCAAGGCTCTCCTGCTCTACATGGGCTCGCCGGTCTATGCCCTGCCCTCGGGCCACACCTTGATTGAGATCCTGCGCGACACGAAGAAGCTGCCCCTTTTCATCGCCTCGGACATCGTGGTGGGCGAAACCAGCATGTACGCCGACTACATCTTCCCGGATACCACCTATCTCGAACGCTGGGAGTTCCCGGGGGCTCACCCCTCGGTGGCGCCCAAGGTGTTTCCGATCCGCCAGCCCGCGGCGGCCCCCCTGGTCGAGACCGTCAAGGTCTTCGGCGAGGAGATGCCCATGAACATGGAGGCCATGATCCTGGCCTTCGCCGAAAAGCTCAAGGTGCGTGGCTATGGGGAGAACGTCTTTGGAGCGGGCAAGCCCATGAAGCGCGAGGAAGACCTCTACCTGCGCATGGTGGCGAACGTAGCCTTCGGGGACAAAGAAGACGGCTCCGATCGGGTTCCGGCGGCGGACGCCGATGAGATCCGCATCTTCGAGCAGTCGCGCCAGCACCTGCCCAAGACGGTTTTCGATGCCCAGCGCTGGAAAAGCGTCGTGGGCGAGGAGAACTGGCCCTATGTGGTCTATGTCCTCAACCGCGGGGGACGTTTTCAGTCCTATGCCAAGGCCTACAAAGACAACCGCCTGGCCAACGCCTACGACAAGATGGTGGGACTCTACTTTGAGAAGTTCGTCACCACCAAGAACTCGATGACCGGGAAACCCTACCTGCCCCACGCCGACTTCGTGCCCGGACCGGCCGACTGCTCGGGTAACCTCATCAAAGACCGGGAGGCCGGGTTCGACATGACCCTGATCACCTACAAGTTCATCACCCAGACCAAGAGCCGCACCGGGGGCAACTACTGGCTGAATGCGGTTTACCCCGAGAATTATGTCGAGGTTGCCGCCCAAGACGCCCGGCGGCTGGGGTTGAAATACGGGGACCAGGTCCGGATCGTCTCGGCCAGCAACACCGATGGTGTCTGGGAGATCGGCAACGGGAAGCGGATCCCGATGCAGGGCAAGGTCAAGGTCCTGGAGGGGATCCGGCCCGGGGTGGTCGCCTTCTCCCTGGGCCACGGGCACTGGGCGCAGGGTGCGGTCGCCTTCGAGATCGACGGCAAGACCTTGACCAGGGACGAGCGCCGCGCCAAAGGGTTCCATGCCAACGCGGCCATGCGGGTGGACCCGGTGTTGAAGAACACCACCCTGAGCGACGTGGTGGGCGGCAGCGCCGTCTTCTACCAGACTCAGGTGAAACTGGTGAAAGTATAAAAAGTGTGATCTAGAACCCCCCGTGTCCCCGGTGATTCGGAGGCACGGGGGTCCAATCATCATTTCAACCCCGGCGGCCTGTCCGAGGAGGGAGAGCCGATCATGAAACCCTTCCACGAATTATTAGAAACCTCTGCGGCAGCCCACGGGCACCTCTGTCCGGGGCAGGTGGTGGGGGTGCGGATGGCCATGCTGGGCTGCCGGCTGATCGGGCTGGACGAGCCGACCCGGCGCGAGCAGATCAAGAAGCTGATCGTTTACGTGGAGATGGACCGCTGCACGGCCGATGCCGTGGCGCACGTGACCGGGGTCAGGATGGGGCGCCGCAGCCTGAAGTTCATGGACTACGGCATCATGGCGGCCACCTTCCTCAACCTCGAGACCGGCAAGGCCTTCCGGGTGGTCTCCACCGAAGAGGCGCGCGACCTGGCGGAGGTGTACGCCCCGGAGGTGAGCGGCAAGTCGAATCAGCAGTTGACGGCCTACTGCCGCATGCCGGACAGCGTCCTTTTCCGGGTCCAGCAGGTGGGGGTGCCTATTAAAGCGGTGGATCTCCCCGGACCGACGAAGCGCAAGGTCGCCTGCGGCCGCTGCGGGCAGATCGTGCGGGACGGACGTGAAATCGTAGTGGCGGGAGAGACTATTTGCCGGCCGTGCGCCGAGGGGGCCTACTTTACCCACCCGCGCGAGATCACCTGGCCGGGAATGAACTGGGCGCCGGAGGTGGTGCCGGATCTCTCGGCGCCGCATGACCGCACGCATCATTCCGGAAAAACCGGGAAACGGTGCGCGGAAGTCATTGCGCTGCGATAGAACGGGCAGATTTCAGATGAAATCGTTTGATAAATTCCCCTAACCCCCTTTGCTAAAGGGGGCTTAAAAAGGAACGCGGGATATGCTGAAAAAAATTGACCTGAAGGACGCGGTCGGGACCAAGCTGGCGCACGACATCACCGAGATCCGGCCGGGCGAGTTCAAGGGGGCGGCCTTCCGCAAGGGACACACGGTCTGCAACGAGGACATCTGCCATCTTCAGAAGCTCGGCAAGAACCATCTTTACGTCATCGACCTCGGCGAGGACGAGATCCACGAGAACGATGCGGCCGCCATCCTGGCCGGGGCGCTGGCCGGCGACGGGGTCGCCTGGGAGAACACCCCCAAGGAGGGCAAGATCGGCCTCACCGCCGCCATCGACGGGATGCTGTGCGTGAACACCGCGGCCCTGGCGGCCTTCAACCTGGTGGAGGAGGTGATGTGCGCCACCCTCCACACCCACACTCTGGTCAGGAAAGGCAAGCTCGTGGCGGCGACCCGAGCGATTCCGCTCGTCATGAAGCGCGCGCCGATCGAACGGGCGGCGGCCATCGCCCGGCAGGAGGGCGGTGTCCTGGCGGTGCGGGCTCTGCGCAAAGCGCGGGCCGGCATCGTCGTCACCGGCAGCGAGGTCTTCAACGGTCTGATAAAGGATCGCTTCGCACCGATCCTGACCGAAAAGCTGACCGCACTCGGCTCGGAGGTGGGTGGGGTTGCCTTTGCGCCGGACGATGCCGACCTGATTCGCAAGGCCATCGTGTCGCACCTGGAGAACGGGTGCGACCTGATCCTCCTGAGTGGGGGGATGAGCGTTGACCCCGACGATGTCACCCGGCTTGCGATCCGGCAGGCGGGTGCCACCGAAATGCACTACGGCTCCGCCGTTCTGCCGGGCGCCATGTTCCTGGCGGCCTGGATCGGGGACATTCCCCTTTTGGGCGTCCCCGCCTGCGGATTGTACCATCGCACCACCGTGCTCGATCTCGTGCTGCCGCGGATTCTCGCCGGCGAACGCATCGGCAAGAAAGAGCTCGCCTTCCTCGGCCACGGCGGTTTGTGCCAGGACTGCCGGCCGTGCGTATTCCCGAACTGCGCCTTCGGCAAAGGGGCGTGAGCAGCACGTCGTTCCGAAAGGCGGCCAGAGAGGCGGGTACGCCGGAATGTTTTACCTGCGGCGCATGCAGCAGCGCCTGCCCCTTGACCGGCGAGCGCAGCACGTTCGATCCGAGATTCATTTTTCGCATGGTCAATTTGGGACTGGCCGAGGAACTTTTAAGGTCACCTTGCATTTGGCTTTGCGAACAGTGCGGCCGCTCTACCGAGGCCTGTCCGCAGGGGGTCGACGGGTGCCGGATGATCGCAAGCCTCTGGGAGCTTGCGGTACAAGAGGGCAAGGTCCATGCGGATTTCGCGCTGCAGGCCGAGGACGCCCAGAAACTGGCTTACCGGCGCTGGGTCGATGATGTCGATCGGCTTTTTGGTTTTGCGGAAAGCCGAGTGAAATATTTTTCCTGCCCTGTCCCCATTGCCGAATGCGTTTGACCCAGGGGGAACAAATGGCGATCATCGACCGCTTTTTTCAGAGGGGGCGTGATTTTTTGGGCTCTCGCTACCCGATCCTGTGCGGCGCCATGACCTGGATCAGCGACCCGGGGCTGGTGAGCTCCGTGTGCAACGCCGGGGGGTTCGGTCTGCTGGCGGGAGGCAACGCGCCGCCAGACATTCTGCGCAGTCAGATCCAACTCACCCGTGAATTGACCGCCTGCCCCTTCGGCATGAATGTGATCACCCTGGCGCCAAACTATCCGGAGCATCTCAAACTGGCGTGCGATCTCGGCTGCGGGTTCGTGGTGTTCGCCGGCGGCATCCCTAAGAAAAACGAGATTCGCCAGGCCAAGGCCTGCGGGGCGCGGACCATCTGTTTTGCCTCCACCGAGCCGCTTGCCATGAGCCTGATCGACCGCGGTGCGGACGCATTGATGCTGGAAGGCTCCGAGGCCGGTGGCCACATCGGGCCGGTGGCGTTGTCCGTCCTGATCCAGCAGATCCTGTTCCGCGTCGATCATGTTCCGATTTTCATCGCCGGCGGCATCGCCACCGGCCGGATGATGGCGCACCTGCTGATGATGGGCGCGGCGGGCATCCAGATGGGAACGCGCTTTGTCCTGTCGGAAGAATGCGCTGCACACCCGAACTTCAAGGAGGTTTTCAAACGCGCCAAGGCCCGGGATGCCGTGGCCACCCCGCAGTTCGACAGCCGCCTGCCGGTCATTCCGGTGCGGGCCCTCAAAAACGAGGGGACCCTCGAGTTCGGAAAGCTTCAGATGGAGTTGCTGCACAAGCTCGACGAGAATCTCATCACCCGCGAGGAGGCCCAGTTCGAGGTGGAGCGCTTTTGGGTCGGGGCCCTGCGCCGCGCGGCCGTAGACGGGGACGTGGTCAAGGGGTCCCTGATGGCCGGCCAGTCCGTCGGACTGGTGAGCGAGGTCAAACCCCTTAAAACCATCATCGCGGAAATGGTGGCCGAGGCGGAGGCCGAGATGCAGAGGCTGAGGCGAAGGTTCGCCGCACCGGCTGATGCGAGCCTCGCCGAGGAACCCCAAATTCATCCGGAGGTGATTCGATGCGAAAAATCTTGACTCTAGGCGCCGGTGCCGGCGGCACCATCGTCGCCAACATGCTGCGCAAGGAGCTGAAAGAATAGGAATGGCAGATCACCATCATCGACCGGGATACACGCCACCTTCACAGACGACACCCGCGCCGGTTGACATCCGCTGCCGAGGACACCAATCTCTAACCATAAAGAAAATAGTTAAGTCGG
>JBFYWX010000132.1:0-7393 GCA_041310825.1 Desulfobacteraceae bacterium
GATGTACTCCTTGAACGCCCCCAACCCCAGCGTCTCGAACTCCTCCTTGAGGATGTACTCCACCGCCTTGACGTCGTGGTTGGTGACGCGCTCGACGTCCTTGACCCGCTGGGCGACATGCAGGGTGAAGTCGCGGTAGATCCCGCGCAGGATATCGAAGCGACTCGCATCGAAGTCTTTCAGAGCCGGCAGGGGCAGCCGGCACAGGGCGATGAAATACTCCACCTCGACCTGAATCCGGTACTTGATCAGGGCGGCTTCGGAAAAGTAGTCGGCGAGCGCGGCGGTCAGCCGCCGGTAGCGGCCGTCCACCGGCGCAATGGCCTGGAGAGGGCTAAAGTCCATGGCGTTGCATCCTCCCTGGGATTCAAATCCGAGCTGTTTAATGCCATTTCGTTTTGGATGTTACAATAGCAAATTCAATGGCTGGCGGAAAACCTGCCATCCAACTGCTTTCGAGAAAAGAAAAGCCGCCTGAGGAACCGTCAGCCCCCGGGGGGCAGAAAACAGAAAACCGGATGGCTTTACAACCATCCGGTTTCCTATGGAAAATGGCGGGAGCGACGAGGCTCGAACTCGCGACCTCCGACGTGACAGGCCGGCGCTCTAACCAAACTGAGCTACGCCCCCGAACACCCGATTTTCAACCTGCTTACCGCCGGTCCCCGCCGTCCGCCGGCTCTGGTAGGCGGAACAGGGATCGAACCTGTGACCTTCGGCTTGTAAGGCCGACGCTCTCCCGGCTGAGCTATCCGCCCATAGCGGTATCGCCGTAATCCATTTTTACTACCAGTTCACCGTAACACTGTCAAGTCGATTTTTACGTCCCCCCGCGCTCCGCATTAGTTCACGGCCCGGTCCTGCTGCGGCCCGGAGGGCGGCGGCAGGGGGGGGAGCGAGATGTCCGATTTCTTGAAGAGCGGCTCCCCCTCCCCCACGATGAGCGCATGCGAGAGCACCTCGTCCATGTGCTCGACGAAGACGATCTCCATCTGGCTCGTGATGCTCTTGGGCACGTCTTTCAGGTCCTTCTCGTTCTCCTTGGGGACGATCACCTTCTTGACCCCTCCCCGGTGGGCGGCGATGAGCTTCTCCTTGAGCCCGCCGATGGGCAGGACCCGTCCACGCAGGGTGATCTCACCGGTCATGGCGAGATCACGCCGGACGGCATGCTTGGTGAGGGCGGAGACGAGCGAAGTGCACATCGAAATCCCCGCCGAGGGGCCGTCCTTGGGAATCGCCCCCTCCGGGATGTGGATGTGGATGTCGTACTTGCGGTGGAACTTTTCATCGATCAGAAGGTACTCGGCCCGGGAGCGCACGTAGCTCAGGGCCGCACGGGCCGACTCCTGCATCACGTCGCCGAGCTTCCCGGTGACGGTGAGCTGCCCGCGGCCGGGCATGAGAAGGGTTTCGATGAAGAGCAGCTCCCCTCCCACCTGGGTCCAGGCGAGCCCGATCACCATTCCGACCTGGTCCGCCTGCTCCACCTCCTCCGTCCGGAAGCGGTAGGGCCCGAGGTGCTTGGGGATGGATTTCTCGTTGACGATGAACTCGTTCTTGTCCCCCTCCTTCACGGCTTCGCGCGCGAGCTTGCGACAGATCGAGGCGATCTCGCGCTCCAGGTTGCGCACCCCGGCCTCGCGCGTGTAACGGCGGATCACGGCGAGAATCGCGTTGCGCGAGAAGGTGACGTTCCGTCCCTCCAGGCCGTTGGCTTTAACCTGTTTGGGCACCAGGAACTGCTCGGCGATGTGGGTCTTCTCCACCTCGGTATAGCCCGGCAGCCGGATGATCTCCATACGGTCCTGCAGCGGCAGGGGGATGTCGGGCAGGGTGTTCGCCGTGGTGATGAACATGACGTCGGAAAGATCGTAATCCAGGTCCAGGTAGTGGTCGTTGAAGGCGAAGTTCTGCTCCGGGTCCAGCACCTCCAGGAGCGCCGCCGAGGGATCGCCGCGGAAGTCCATGCTCATCTTGTCGACTTCGTCCAGGCAGAAGACGGGGTTGTTGACCCCCGCCTTTTTGAGCGACTGGATGATCTTGCCGGGCAAGGCCCCGATATAGGTCCGCCGGTGGCCGCGGATCTCGGCCTCGTCCCGGACCCCGCCCAGAGAGAGGCGCACGTACTTGCGGCCGGTCGCCCGGGCGATCGACTTGGCGAGCGAAGTCTTGCCCACCCCGGGCGGTCCAACGAAGCAGAGGATGGGCCCGCGCATTTTCGTCACCAGGACCTGCACGGCCAGATACTCGAGGATCCGCTCTTTGGGCTTCTCCAGCCCGTAGTGATCCTCCTCCAGGATCTGCTCGGCCTGCGCCAGGTCGTTGGTCACCTCGGAATTCTCGAGCCAGGGCAGGCTGAGGATCCAGTCGATGTAGTTGCGCACCACGGTGGCCTCGGCCGACATGGGGGTCATCATTTTAAGCTTCTTCAATTCGTGCTCGACCCGTTCGGTGGCCTCCTTGGACATTTTCTTGGTCTTGAGCTTCTCCTCGATCTCGCGGATCTCGTCGCTCAAGTCGTCCTCGGCCCCCATCTCCTTCTTGATCGCGCGCATCTGCTCGTTGAGATAGTACTGCTTCTGGGTCTTCTCCATCTGCTCCTTGATACGGGTCTTGATGCGCTGATCCATCCGGAAGACTTCGACCTCCATCTTGATCAAGCTGAGCAGCAGCGAGAGCCGCTCGGCCAAGTCCAGCGTGTCGAGCAGCCGCTGCTTGTCGTCGAGCTTGAAGGAAAAGTGCGAGGCCACCGTGTCGGCCAGCTGCGAGGCGTCGGTGATGCCGGTGATGCTGGAGATGAGCTCCTTAGAGATGCTGCGGTTCAAGCCGGCATACTCCTCGAAGGACTCCACGACCGAACGAATGAGGGCCGTCGCCTCTGCGGGGGAGAGCTCGTTCTCCACCACCCGCTCCAGCTCAACTCGGAAAAACTCCTTCTCGGTGATGAAGCGCACCACCCGCGCCCGGCTGCGGCCTTCCACCAGGGCCTTGACCGTCCCGTCGGGCAGACGCAGGAGCTGGAGCACCTTGCCGATGGTACCCATCTCGCTGATGTCTTCCGCGCCGGGGTTGTCGATTCCGGCTTTTTTCTGAGTGGCGAGAAAGACGGTCTTGTCCCCGTTCATCGCCTCGGTCAAGGCGTTGACCGAGCGGGTCCGCCCCACAAAGAGGGGGGCGACCATGTGGGGAAAGACGACGATGTCGCGCAGGGGCAAGAGCGGCAGCACCAGGCGGTTCGGGTGGGATTCACCCTCTTTGAAAAACTTCGGGATGTTGACCATGGTTCACTCTGTAGTTGGATTCGGGCTCGCGTGCAAACGCCGAGCCTGATCGGTTAAAGGTTCATGCTGACAGCTGGTTCTGCGGCGGCTCTGCACGGAAACCCGGGGTCGAGGCGGGCCAGGCACCGCACGGCAAGGCGCGATACCCGTTTGCAAGGCGGCAACCGCCGAGCGGCGCCCTGCGAAACCTGCGGGCTGCGCTCGAAGCCGTTAAGCCTGTTTCTTGGCCTGTTCGAACAGCAGAATCGGGTCTTCCTTGTTCAGGACGACATCGTCGCTGATGACGCACTCCTTCACGTTCTCGAGCGAGGGCAGGTCGTACATGATGTCCAGCATGCAGGATTCCATGATGGCGCGCAGCCCGCGGGCCCCGGACCGGCGCTTGACCGCCTCCTGCGCCACGGCCGCGAGCGCGCTGTCCGTGAACCGCAGGTTCACCCCCTCCAGCTCGAAGAGCTTCTGGTATTGCTTGATGAGGGCGTTCTTCGGCTCCTTGAGGATCCGGATCAGGCTATCCTCGTTCAGCTCGTGCAAGGTCGCGATCACCGGCAGCCGCCCGAGGAACTCAGGGATCAATCCGTACTTGATCAGATCCTCGGGCTGGACCTTCTTGAGCGTCTCGCTGACGGAGCGCTCGCTTTCCCCGAGGATCTTGGCCCCGAACCCCATGATCTTCGGCCCCAGTCGGCGCTGGATGATCTTCTCCAGCCCCGTGAAGGTACCGCCGCAGACAAAGAGGATGTTGGTGGTGTCGACCTTGATGAAGTCCTGCTGCGGGTGCTTGCGGCCCCCCTTGGGCGGAACGCTGGCGAGCGTGCCTTCGAGGATCTTGAGCAGGGCCTGCTGGACCCCTTCGCCCGAGACGTCCCGGGTGATGGAGGGGTTGTCGGCCTTGCTCGCGATCTTGTCGATCTCGTCGATGTAGACGATGCCGCGCTTGGCTTTCTCGACGTCGTAGTCGGCGTTTTGCAACAGCGAGAGAATGATGTTCTCCACGTCCTCGCCGACGTAGCCGGCCTCGGTCAGGCTGGTGGCATCAGCAATCGTAAAGGGCACGTTCAGGAAGCGCGCCAGGGTCTGGGCGAGCAGCGTCTTGCCGCAACCGGTGGGGCCGATCAGCAGGATGTTGCTCTTCTGGATCTCGACATCCCCGGCGTTGAAGGCCGACTCCAGCCGCTTGTAGTGGTTGTAGACCGCGACCGAGAGGATCTTCTTGGCCGGCTCCTGCTCGATGACATAGCTGTCCAGGCGCTCTTTGATCTCCTTGGGGGTGAGGATGTGGGCGGCGTCCTTGGCGTCCTTTTCGGTCTCCTCGTCGATGATCTCACTGCAGAGCTGGATGCACTCGTCGCAAATGTACACGGCCGGCCCGGCGATCAGCTTGCGGACTTCGGACTGATTCTTCCCACAGAAGGAGCAGAACAGGTTATCGTTGTCGTCCTTTTTCTTGGCCATGGTCAGTTCTCCGATTTTTCCATGCGATCCAGGTCGTCACGGTTGGCGATGACGTGGTCGATGATGCCGTAGGTCTTGGCCTCGATGGCGCTCATGAAATAGTCCCGGTCCGTGTCCCGCTGGATCTGGTCCATGGATTTGCCGCTGTGCTTCACCAGGATCTGATTCAGGGACTCCTTCATCCGCAGCATCTCTTTGGCCTGAATCTCCACATCCGAGGCTTGGCCCTGAAACCCCCCCATGGGCTGGTGGATCAGGATCCGGGCGTTCGGCAGCGAATAGCGTTTGCCCGGCGCCCCGGCCGTCAGGAGGAGCGCCCCCATGCTGGCGGCCTGGCCGATGCACACTGTCGCGATGTTCGGCTTGATATACTGCATGGTGTCGTAGACGGCGAGCCCCGCCGTCACCAGTCCGCCCGGGGAGTTGATGTAGAAATTGATGTCCTTCTCCGGGTCCTCCGACTCCAGAAAGAGGAGCTGCGCGATCAGGAGGTTGGCGACCTCATCGTTCATGGAGGAGCCAAGGAAGATGATCCGGTCTTTGAGCAGCCGCGAGTAGATGTCGTAGGCCCGCTCGCCGCGGCTGCTCTGTTCGATGACCATGGGAATCAGTGGCACTCTTTATCTCCTTTAAGTGGATGCGCGCCGGCCCGCCGCTAGGCGGCCACGGGCTCTACGTCCTCGATCGTGCTGGCTTCCAGCACCTGCTTCAAGGCCTTCTTTTCGAGCAGCGCGTGTTTATAGTAGTCCAGTTTGTCGTCGTTTTCCTTGTAGTAGCGCCGAATCTCCTCAATCGGCTGCTGGAAGTTCGCCGCCATGGCCTTGAGGGCCTCCTCCAGCTCGTCATCGCTCAGGGTGAGCTTCTCCTGAGTGATGAGGTGCCCCAGGATCAGGTGGCGCTTGACCTGATTGACGGCCGTCTCGCGGTATTTTTCAAATATGATCTCGCGGCTCAACCCGGCATCCTCTAACGTCGTGTTGCGATAGGAAAAGGATCGCTCGGCCTCCTCCACGATGCTCGCGAGCTCCATCTCCACCAGGGATTCGGGCACCTCGAAGGAAGTGCGCCCCAACAGGGCTTTGAAGGCCTGCTCGTTCAACTCCTGCTCCGTGCGCTTCTCATACCCCTGTGTCAGATTGGCGCGGATCTCGCGCTGGAGGTCTTCGAGCGTCTCGTAGCGTCCGGCACGCTTCGCGAGCGCGTCGTCGATCTCGGGCAGGATCTCCTCGCGGATCTCCTTCAGGACCGCACGAAAATCGACGGTCTGCCCCGCCAGGGTCTTGTTGGCATAGTCTGCGGGGAAGCTCAGCGGGAACTCTTTGCTCTCCCCGGTGCTGAGGCCGGCGAACTGCCCGCCGAATTCCGGAAGCACGGCCCCTGCCCCGATCTGAAGCGTGAAGTTTTCGGTTTTCGGGGTTTCGGCGAAAGTTTTGCCGTTTTTGAACCCTTCGAAATCGATCAGGATGTGGTCCCCGTCGCGGGCCGGGCGGGATTCGGATATCGGCTTGAGCGTGGCCATCCGTTTCTGGAGCTGCCGCAGCTGGAGCCCGACCTCCTCCTCACTCACCTGGTAGCGGGTGCGCTTCAGCTGCAACCCATTGAAATCGATGTCGGCGATGGGCGGGCTCACCTCCACCGTGACGGCGTAAGCGTAGGCGCTGGGGCCGCTCAACTCCGGAGGGTCGAGTTTGGGCTTGCCCACCACCCGCAGCTCCTTTTCCCGGATCGCGTCGATGAGGGAGGTCTGGATCAGTTGGGAGGAAACCTCCGCCATCACGTCCTTCTTGAACATCTTTTCAAGAACATTGCGCGGGGTCTTGCCCGGCCGGAACCCTTTGATCCTAGCCGTTTTCTTGAGTTGATCGTAGGCCTTCTCGATCTCTCGGGCGACCTCTGCTTGCGGAATTTCGATCCGCAGGGTTTTCTTGACACTGCTGATGTCTTCTACCGTTACCTGCATGATAACCCGTTGACCCTTTCTGTCGCGCGGGATGCGTGCCGCGCCGCGTAGTCGAATGTGGTGCGAGAGGGGAGACTTGAACTCCCATTCTGTCGCCAGAGCTGGATCCTAAATCCAGTGCGTCTACCAGTTCCGCCACTCTCGCAGGCGCACGGAACGCTAACGCCCTAAACACACCAAGATTACAAAAGAAACCCTGCAGGCGGCCCGGAAAGGCTCTAACCTCATGATAAGATTCCATAAAAATGGATTCGATCTATAATGGGGACAGTATAGAGATAAAACCTGTCCATGTCAACTGAACCGGACCGGGCGGGCATCTGCAGGGGGGATCGCCGCGGCTTGCCATAGCGGGGGGTGAGTGGTATTAGAAAGTCGTATCGGGGCGTGGCGCAGCCTGGTAGCGCACCTGCTTTGGGAGCAGGGGGCCGTCAGTTCAAATCTGACCGCCCCGACCAGATTTACAAAGACCGTCAGCAGCGCCTAATTCGGCTTCTGCTCCTGCAGCATTTTTTCCTTGACTTCGCGCCGTTCGATGTATTCCTGCTGGGTCAGTTTGTAGGCGATGTAGTACTTATAACTGATCTTCGACAGTTGCCGCTGTTTTTTAGCGGTCCCTGGCGGGTAACCTTCTGTAATCATTACATCCGGTATTTTCTGAGCCCAAAAAGGTAGTGCCACAGGATATGCGGTA
>JBFYWX010000170.1:0-4143 GCA_041310825.1 Desulfobacteraceae bacterium
GAGTTGGCGATCGGCAAGCGTATCGCCTCTGAAAACGAACTGGTGGCCACCCTGAATGTGTCGCGGATGACGGTCAACCGGGCCCTGCGTGAACTGAGCGCTGAAGGCCGGTTGAAACGCACCCAGGGGCGGGGGACTTTCGTGGCCGAGAGAAAGCCCCAGTCGCCCCTGGTGGAGATCCGCTCCATTGCCGAAGAGATCCGGGCGCAAGGAGGTGTGCACTCCTGCGTCGTTCACCTTCTTCAAGAGGAAAAGGTCAACCCGCAAATCGCCGCCGCCATGGAGCTTGCTCCTTATACCACTGTGTTTCACTCCATCATCCTCCACAAGAACCACGATGTCCCCATCCAGCTCGGCATCCGCTATATCAAACCGGTCATCGCCCCGCGTTATCTCGAGCAGGATTTCACCCGGATCACAGCCAGCGAGTATTTGCTCAGCGTGGCTCCGGTGAGTGCGATCGAACATGTGGTCGAGGCGCTGATTCCCGAACCGTGGATCCGGAAACTGTTGCAGATCAATGGATCCGAGCCTTGCCTGGCGCTGCGCCGCAAGACGTGGGTCAATGAACGGGTGGCGACCTTCAGCATGTTCTACTATCCCGGCTCGCGGTATACACTGGGCAGTAAATACCGCCTGGCCGATTCGGAAACGGTATCGCTCATATGAAAAATAAGATGAAGCAGATCCTCGAGTGCGTTCCCAATTTCAGCGAAGGCCGCGACCCCGCGCGGATCGAGGCGATCGTCCAGCCTTTCCGGGGCCGGGAGGGGGTCAAACTTTTAGACACCCAGCGCGACGAGGATCATAACCGCCTGGTCGTGACCGTGGTGGGCGAGCCCAAGGCGCTCAAGGCCGCTGTCCTCGAGGCCATGGCGGCGGCGGTTGCGGTGATCGATCTTCGGCAGCACCGCGGCCAGCACCCGCGCATGGGGGTGGTGGACGTGGTGCCCTTCATCCCCGTGCGCCACGTGACGATGGCCGAGGCGGTCGAGCTCTCGCGGCAGGTCGCGGCGGCTGCGGCCGAAACGCTGAACCTCCCCATTTTCCTCTACGAGGAGTCGGCCTCCGCTCCGCATCGGCGCAACCTGGCCGAGATCCGCAAGGGGCAGTTCGAGGGGATGCCCGAGAAACTCCGGCAGCCGGAGTGGGCGCCCGACTTCGGCCCGGCCGAGGTCCACCCCTCGGCCGGTGTAACGGCGGTCGGGGCGCGTATGGCGCTGGTCGCCTACAACGTCAACCTCGGGACCACCCACCTCGAGATCGCGAACGACATCGCCCGCAAGCTGCGCCACTCAAGCGGCGGCCTGCGCTACTGCAAGGCGATCGGTATCGCGCTCACGGAGCGGGGCAGCGTGCAGGTGTCGATGAACATGACCGACTTCACCCGCACCGCTCTCTACCGGGCCTTCGAGCTCGTGCGGATCGAGGCGCGTCGCTGGGGGGTGCCGGTCGTGGGCAGTGAAATCGTGGGTCTCGTCCCCATGGCCGCTCTCATCGACACCGCCGCCTACTACCTGCAGCTTGAGAACTTCAATCCGGAGCAGGTGCTGGAATCCAGAATCTACGAATGACCGCAAACCTCCTCATCACCCACGCCGCGGAGCTCGTCACCTGCAGCGGGTTTGCCGCCAAGAAGGGGCGGGAGATGGCCGAGCTCGGCATCATCCCCGACGGGGCGCTCGCGATCGAGCAGGGCACCATCACCCGGGTGGGAACCACGGACGAGGTTCTCGCGTGGCTCAAGGCCTCCGGCAAGGACCGCTACGCCTTCGAAACGATCGACGCGTCGGGCAGGTCCGTGCTGCCGGGGTTCGTGGACTCCCACACCCATCTCGTCTTCGGCGGCGACCGTGCGGAGGAGTTCGCCTGGCGGTTGAAGGGCGAGACCTACATGGAAATCCTCGCGCGCGGGGGAGGAATTCTCAGCACCGTGCGCGCCACGCGGGCGGCCGGGATCGATGTGCTGGTTCAATCCGGGTTGCGCCGGCTGGACTCCATGCTGGCTTTCGGGGTGACGACCGTTGAGGGCAAAAGCGGCTACGGCCTGGACCGCGAGACCGAGATCAAGCAGCTCGAGGCCATGGCGGCGCTCGATGCCGGGCACCCGATCGATATCGTCCCGACCTACATGGGGGCGCATGCGGTCCCGCCCGAGTTCAAGGGACGGGCGGAGGCCTACATCGACTTCATGATCGAGGCGGTCCTGCCGGAGGTGGCCTCCCGCCGGCTCGCCTGTTTCTGCGATGTCTTCTGCGAGAAGAACGTCTTTTCTACCGAACAGTCCCGGCGGCTGTTATCGGCCGCGCGGCGGTTCGGTTTGAAGTCCAAGCTCCATGCAGACGAAATCGTCGCTTTGGGCGGGGCGGAGCTGGCGGCGGAGCTGGGGGCGGTCTCGGCCGACCATCTGCTGCAGGCCTCCGATGCGGGCATCCGCGCGCTCGCCGCCGCCGGGGTGGTGGCGACGCTTCTGCCGGGGACCGCCTTCAGCCTCCGGGAGCCCTACGCCCGGGGCCGCTTCATGATCGACGCCGGCTGCGCGGTGGCGCTCGCCACCGATTTCAACCCGGGCAGCTGTTTCTCGGAGTCGATCCCGCTGGTCGCGGCCCTCGCGGCGCTCTACGTGGGCCTCACGCCGGAGGAGATCGTAACCGCGCTTACGGTCAACGGCGCTGCCGCCCTGGACCGGGCCCATCTCGTGGGGAGCCTTGACCCCGGCAAACAGGGCGATGTGGTCATCCTGGAAGCGCCATCCTATCGGTTCATCCCGTACCGCATCGGGGTCAACACGGTGGCGGCCGTCGTCAAGAAGGGTATGGTGGTGTTCGAAAAAAAATACGCGGGAGGTGCTGCGTGCTAGCGGACCTTGCGATCAACGAGTATCTGGCCCGGACCGCATCGGGCGACCCTCTGCCCGGCGGCGGCAGCGCGGCGGCCTTGAACGCCGCGTTGGCGGCGGCCCTGATCGAAATGGTGGCGAACTTGACCATCGGGCGGAAAAAATTCGAAGGCGTGGATGCCGAAATGCGCGCGCTGGCGTTGAAAGCGGCGGAGCTGCGTGCGGCGGCCGCCCAAGAGATCGACCGCGACGCGGAGGCCTACACGCAGGTCCTGGCGGCGTTCCATCTGCCGAAGACGACCGACGGTGAAAAGGCCCGCCGTGCCCGGGCCGTGGAGGAGGCCTTTAAACATGCAGCCCTCGTCCCGCTGTCGGTTGCCCGAAAGGCGGCGGCGCTGATGGCGCTCGGCCGGACCGTGATCGTGAAAGGCAACCCCAACGCCGCCTCCGATGCGGCCGCCGGAGTGCTCGCCGCCCGCATGGCCGCGCGCACGGCGGTCTACAATGTCCGGATCAACCTCGGCTCCATCCGGGACGCGGCCTTCATCGCGGAGCTCGCGCAGGAAGCCGAGCGGCTCGAGGCCGAGGCCGAGTCGCAGGAAAAAGAGATCCTCGCGCTCGTGAAACTATAGTGCCGCCGCCCGCCTACACCTACCTGACGGGCGCCGACTGGGAGCGGCGTATCGCCGCGCTGCATCAGATCGCCTCCCACTGTGCGCTTTGCCCCCGGCGCTGCGGGGTCGACCGGACATCCGGCGAGACCGGCTTCTGCGGGGCTCCGGCCGGGCTTGTCATCTCGAGCATCTTTCCCCACCACGGCGAGGAGCCCCCGCTCTCGGGCACGGGCGGCTCGGGCACCGTCTTCTTCACTCACTGCACGTTGAAGTGCCTCTTCTGCCAGAACTACCAGATCTCCCACGAGGGGGAGGGGCGGCTCTTTTCGGAAGCGGAGCTCGCGCACAAGCTCCTCCACCTCCAGGCCCAGGGGTGCCACAACATCAACCTGGTGACGGCCACCCATTTGCTGCCGTGGATCCTGCCGGCCTTGAGGCGCGCGGCCGGGGAGGGGCTCAACCTGCCTGTCGTCTACAACTGCGGGGGCTACGAGCTGCCCGAGACGATCGATCTTTTGAAGGATGTTGTGGACATCTGGCTGCCCGACATGAAGTACGGGGACAACACGCCCGCACGGCGCTACTCCGCCGCGCCCGACTACGTGGAGGTGAACCGCACCGCCATCCGGCACATGTTCCGCCAGGCGGGGCCGCTGCGGGTGGACGAGAACGGCATCGCCGAGCGCGGGC
>JBFYWX010000180.1:0-3601 GCA_041310825.1 Desulfobacteraceae bacterium
AGGCCACCTCTTTGCGCCCTATGTGTGGGTGGTGAACATGGATTTCTGGAAGGGGCTCAGCGCGGCCGAGCAGAACGTCGTTGCCTATGCCGCCAAATCGGCCATAGTGGCCGGCCGCGGCGTCAGCCGCGCGATCGAGGCCTCCGATCTCGCGTTGGCCAGCCTGAGCAAGGACATGAAGGTGAACTCCCTGACACCCGAGCAGCTGGTCAAGTTCCGCGATGCCGCCATGCCGGCGGTCAAGCAGATCATCGTTGAGAAGCACGGCGCCGAGGGCGAGGCCATGATGAAGGCCTTCTTGGACGCCATCGCGGCCGCATCCAAATAGCCGCAGCCGAACGTCCCACGGCCCCGGCCCTCGCCCCCGCGGCGGCCGGGGCCTTTTTTCTCCCGCTCGGCCTGCCCAGGAGACTGCCACCGGAGTCTCAAAAACCCGTCCCGTACCCGGATGGCAACCCAGTCCACGCAAATCTGAAAATACATCCCTTCCCTTAAGAAAACACCCTTTCCCAAATAGACGGGTTGATAGATTTCGCCAATCCATTTATATCTGGTCGAGTGGGCTGCTTCGCATAGGACATGGATGGCGTAATGTATCTTTAAAAAGGCGGATGAACCGATGGTTACTCAGGATTTTGATTTCGTTGTGGATTTGAAAGAAATCATCCAGAAGCAATAATTACGGCGAACCGCCTGGCCGCGCCAGCCGGGCGCGGATCCCGGCGGTGACCGGCCGGACCGAAATCAGCAGCACGATGGCCCCCGCCCCCCAGCGGGCGACATCCGGCACGATCTCCGCCGCCTGGCCGACGGCCGCTTGGGCCGAAATCCCCAAAAAGGCATAGACCTGGTCCACGGCCAGGCCCGAGAGGACTGCAAAAAGGGCGATGGCCGCGAGGTAGATCGCCGTCGCGCGCTTGCCGAGGACGTTGACCAGGACCGTCAGCGAGGCCATGTTGGTGGCCGGGCCGGCCAAAAGGAAAACCAGGGCCGCCCCGGGGCTCATGCCTTTCAGGATAAGCGCCGCGGCGATCGGGGTGGAGGCGCTTGCGCAGATGTAGAGCGGGATCCCCACGGCCAGCATGATCAGCATGGCCGGAAGGCCCGAGCCGACGTAGCGCCCGATGGCATCCGCGGGGATGAGGGCGGTGATGGCACCGGCCAGGAGGATCCCGACGAAAAACCAGGCCGCGATGTCCGCCCACAGGTCGGAGACCGCGTAGCGCACACCGCTTCTTATCTTTTCCCAGAAACCGTGATGGTTCCGGTGGGTTTGCGCATCGCAGTCGCGGCCGTCGCAGCAGCCGTCCACCGGGCAGGGGTAGTGGCTGGGGCTTGCGGCCACCCCATTGCGGTAGCTGAATAGATTCTCCGTGATCCCGGCCGCGAACGCCGTGACGAAAGCGGCCACCGGCCGCGCTACCGTCATGACGGGATCCAGCAGGGCGTAGGTCACCGCAATGGAATCCACTCCGGACTCCGGGGTGGAGATCATGAAGGCTGTTGTAGCGCCTTTGGTGGCACCCTGTTTCCGCAGCGACACGGCTGCGGTCAGAACCCCGCAGCTTCAAAGGGGGATCGGCACCCCTAATAGCGCCGCCTTGAAGACCGAGGCGAAACGACCGGTCCCGAGTTGGCGTCCGATCGTCTCCGGGTTGAGGAACACCCGCAAGAGCCCGCTCACCAGCAGGCCGAGGAGGATGTACACCGAGGCATCGAGCAGCAGATGCCAGGAGGCACGCAGCATGTCTACAATAAAATTCATAGGAGGCGTCGCTTTCTAATGCAAAACTAATGCAGGCCTAGCGCAAAAACAACGCAAGACAAATAAATTGATAAGCGTGAACAAACTCGTTATGGTTCAACTGCGTCTCCACCGAGGTGACAGCCCATGGCCAAACAACGCATCCTGGTCGTCGATGATGAGGAGGACATCCTCGAGCTCGTGCGGTACCATCTGGCCCGCGAAGGCTATGAGGTCGTTGCCTCGGCCAGCGGCGAAGAGGCCTTGAAGAAAGCCAAGAAGGAGTCGCTCGACCTGGTGGTGCTGGATCTGATGCTGCCCGGCCTGGACGGCCTCGAAGTGGCCAAGGCGCTCAAAGCCGATGCCAAGACCCGAACCCTGCCGATCATCATGCTGACCGCCAAGGGCGAAGACGCCGATGTGGTCAGCGGGCTCGAGATCGGCGCCGACGACTACATCACGAAACCCTTCAGCCCGCGTGTCCTCGTCGCGCGGGTCAAGACCGTCCTGCGGCGCCGCTCCCGGGAGCCGGTCGGCGAGTCCGACGCCATCCGCATCCACGATCTCGACATCCAGCCCGGTCGCCGCAGCGTGATCGCCGGCGGCAAGCCGGTGGAGCTGACCTACACCGAGTTTAGCTCCTGCACACGCTGGCGCGGCGCCCCGGCTGGGTCTTCACCCGCAGCCAGATCGTGGATGCGGTGCGCGGCAGCGACTACCCCGTCACGGACCGAAGCGTGGACGTTCAGGTGGTCGGCCTGAGAAAAAAACTCGGCCCCCACGGCAGCTACATTGAAACCGTGCGGGGCGTCGGCTACCGGTTCAAGGAAAAGCCATGACCCATCGCCGGACGCTGGTAGGGCGGTTGTTCGTCTCCTACGTGCTGATCACGCTGGGGGCGCTCTTTGCGGCCGGCTGGTACTCCATGCGCTCCCTGGAGCAGTTCCTGCTCGACCAGACCGCGGCCGACCTGACCGAGCGGGCCCGGCTGCTCGAGAACCAGGTGGCCGAGCACCTGAGCCCGCCCAACGCCGATATTCTCGATACCATCTGCAAAAAGGCGGGCAAGAACTCCAACACCCGCTTCACGGTCATCCTGCCCGACGGGCTCGTCGTGGGGGATTCGCGGGACACTCCGCGCAACATGGACAACCATTCCGCCCGGCCCGAGGTCGTCGCGGCGCTGCGCGAGGGCTCCGCACGCGCCGTGCGCTACAGTGAGACCCTCCGCCAGCCGATCATCTACCTGGCGGTGGCGGTGCCCCCGGGAGAGCAGCCGCTGGCCGTGGTCCGGGCCGCCATCCCGCTCTCGCAGATGGAGGCGGAGCTTTCCCGGATCCGCCTGGAGCTCCTCTTCATCGGCGGCGTCATTGCGCTCCTCGCCCTCGGGGTCACCCTGACGATCTCCCGGCAGTATGCCCGCAAGCTCGGCGAGCTGCAGCGCGGCGCGGCGCGCTTCGCCCAGGGGGAGCTCGCCCACCGGCTGCCCGTGCCCGACGCGGGCGAGCTGGCCGGGTTGGCCGAGTCTCTGAACCGCATGGCCGAGCAGCTCGAGGGGCGCATGCAGACCGTCCTCAGCCAGCGCAACCAGCTAGAAGCCGTCCTCTCCAGCATGCTCGAGGGCGTGATCGCGGTGGACCGCGAGGAGCGGCTGATTAGCCTCAACCCCGCGGCGGCCAAATGGTTCGAGACCGAACCCGAGAAGGTCCAGGGGCGAAGCATCCCCGAAGCGATTCGAAACCTCGCCATGCAGCAGTTCATCATCCAGGCGCTGCGCAGCCGCGCGCCCATGGAGGACGACATCGTCGTCTACCAGAACGGGGAGCGGATCCTCAACATCCGCAGCGCCCCGCTGCT
>JBFYWX010000181.1:0-2869 GCA_041310825.1 Desulfobacteraceae bacterium
GTCTATCCACACAAACCCGAACTCGTCCACCCGTGCTGCGGCATCCTCGCCCACGACGATCGTGGACTCTTTTTCTTCCACAATCGCCGGCCCCGGCATCCGGGCCCCGGGGAAGAGCTTCAGGCGATCGTAGACGGTGAACGGAATAAGTTTTTTCTTGAGCAGGGAAAAGGCCGGACGCCTGCCCTTGATGCAGTTTTTGAGCTGCCCTTTCTTCTGGGTGAGCGGGGGTGGGCGGAATGGCCGCTCCGGCAGGCTGGCCCGGACCTTGAAGGTGACGAACTCCACCGGGTTGTCGGGATAGGTCCGCCCGTAAAGTTTCTGGTAGGTTTCGTCGAACAGGGCCCGCACCCGCAATTTCGACAGGCGGGCAAAAGATCGGCGTGGGATCTGCAGATCCGTTTCGGCCCCCTGCCCCACAAAACGCATCATGAGGGTGCGCTCGAAGCGCACCTTCTGCCGTCGGTCGGTCTGCTGCAGGATGGCCGCCCCTTCACGCTCGAGCTCCTGGAAGAGCGTTTCGATGGCGCTGAAATCGGCATCGTCCAGGGCCGCGCGGTGGCTGCGGGACAAGTCGAATGCGACCGGCGCGGTAAAAAAACCCATGGCGGACCCCACACCGGCCAATGGGGGCACCAGGATCCGCGGTGCTCCGATTTTCTTGGCCAACCCGTAGGCATGCACCGGCCCGGCCCCGCCGAAGGCCGAGATGGTGACGATCTTGGGGTTGCCCCCTTTTTCGGCGATATGGGTCTTGGCGGCCGCCGCCATGGTTTCGTTGATCAGATCGTGAATGCCGAAAGCCGCTTCGATGACCGACGTCCCCAGGGGCTTGGCGACTTTTTCGGCCATGGCCCTCTCAGCACCCGGTTTGTCCAGGGGCATGGTTCCGCCCAGGAAGTAGCCGGGATCGAGGTAGCCCAGCAGCAGATCCGCATCCGTCACGGTGGGCTGCTCTCCCCCCCGGGCATAACAGACCGGGCCCGGGTCCGCTCCAGCGCTCTCCGGGCCGACCTGCAGGAGCCCCATCTTGCTCATGCGGGCAATGCTGCCTCCGCCGGCGCCGATTTCCATCAAGTCCACCACCGGGACCTGGATGGGCAGCCCGCTGCCCTTCTTGAACCGCTGCACGCGGCCGACCTCGAACGTCGACACCAGGCCGGCCTGCCCTTGCTGGATCAGGCAGGATTTGGCCGTCGTGCCTCCCATGTCGAAGCAGAAGATGTCCCGGATTTTGAACATGCGGCCGTAATACTGGGAGGCGATGACGGCGGCCGTGGGTCCCGACTCGATGATGCGCACCGGGAATTCCCGGGCGGTTGCGACCGAGGTGATCCCGCCGCTCGAGAGCATGATGTACAGCTTGCCCGCAAACCCCTGGGTCTCCAGCCGGGAGGAGAGTTTTGTGAGGTAACGCGCGGTGATCGGCTTGACATAGGCGTTGGTCGCCGTGGTGCAGGTGCGCTCGTATTCCCGGATCTGGGGCAGAACCTCAAACGAGGTCGACAGAAAAAGATCAGGCGCCTCGCCTTCGACGATGGCCTTGATCTCACGCTCGTGGACCGGGTTGCGGTAGGAGTTGATCAGACACACGGCCAGGGACTCGATCCCCAGCCCGCGCAACTGCGACAGGCTCCGGCGCACATCGTCGGGCGCGAGCTCCCGGATCACGCGGCCGTCGCTTGCGATGCGCTCATCGACCTCCATCCGCAGCGCGCGCGGCACGAGCGGCGGCGGGTATTCCGAAAAAATATCGTAAGCGTCGTAGCGCAGCTCGCGCCCGAGTTCGAGCACGTCCCGAAACCCTTTGGTCGTGATCAAACCGGTCTTGGCGCCCTTGCGCTCGATGATGGCATTGATCACCAGGGTGGTGCCGTGGATGATCTCATCGATGACCGGCTTGGGTCCGGGGATCTGGTCGAGCAGCACCTGGATGCCCCGTTCCACCGCCTCGGAGGGATCGGCCGGTGTCGTCAGGCATTTGAAGACGTAAAACTCCCCGCCCTGATCGTTGACCAGCACAAAATCCGTGAAGGTGCCCCCGATGTCACACCCCAGCCTGTAGAATCCCTTGGGCACGCAGACCCCCTCTTCTAAATTCGGAAGGTGGAAACCGGAAGGCGGAATTAACGAGACCCCATCACCAGCCAGGTTTCGGAAGGCGGAAACCGAAAGGCTGAATCAACCAGATCCCATCACCAGCCAAGTTTCTGCCTCTGACCCTATCCGATGCTTCACGATACCTTGAACAACAAAAACTATTTTTTAGATTTTTTCCCTATCGTCGTGAATATGGCCACCAACTCATCTGCTTCGGTTACCAGACTATCCACCAACTCATGTTTGATCCAGTCACACTCGCGAATGATTTCCAACCAGTATAAAGTTTCATCGGCTTCCTGCTCAACCACGCCGATTTTTGCAGTAAACTCAGCTTTTGATCTCGCCCTGCCTGCCTCTCTGTAATTGGCCCCAACCGATGTCCCGGATTTCACCACTTGTTTGGCAATGATGTCCCCTTCTCTAGTCCGAGGCATCATAGAAGCGAGCTGAATAATACGTAATGCAAATTGTCTTGTTCTTTCACGCAGGTCGCTGTTTCTCTCCAGATTCGTCGGCCTCAACTCATCCCGCTCTTCGTTCTCGACCTTCATTCCGTCTTCACCCCGCCTTCCGCCCTCCCCATTCCTCATTCTTTTTCTCTCCCTTCCGAATTTCCTCCTTCCGCCTTCCGAAATCCCCCTTCCCCTTTCCCCCTTCCGCCTTCCAACTTCCGCCTTCCCCCTTCCGCCCTCCGAATTTCCCCCTTCCGCCTTCCAACTTCCGCCTTCCCCCTTCCGCCCTCCGAATTTCCCCCTTCCGCCTTCCA
>JBFYWX010000182.1:0-4351 GCA_041310825.1 Desulfobacteraceae bacterium
ATGCCTTCCGCATGATGACGGCTCTGGGGCCGCTCGCGGCCAACCCGGGCATCGGCTCCAAGGGACTCATGTGGCAGGCGGAGGAGGAGTACGCCCAGCTCAAGGCGCAGCTCGGGCAGGTGGCCGCGCCGGGGGTCAGCCACGGGATGCCTTCCTTGGAAACCGGCAAACAGGTGGCCGAAGCGATCCTGACACTGGCCCCGGAAACGAACGGGGCGGTCGCGATGAAGTCCTGGAAGCCGCTCGAGAAGCGTACCGGGCTCTCTCTTTCCCACCTGAGCGCCGCGCGGCGGAGTGAACGATTCAGCTTCGAGGACTTGAGCGCCCAGCCGCGCAAGATCATCACAAGCCCGGTGTGGAGCGGGATCGAGTCCGAGGAGCGCCGCTATTCCCCGTTTGTGATCAACATCGAGGAAAAGGTGCCCTTCCGGACCCTGACCGGCCGGGCCCACTTCTATCTGGACCATCCTTGGATGCGCGCCTTCGGCGAGGGGCTGCCGCTCTTCCGCCCGCCGGTGGACATGGCCCTCCTGGGGTCGACCGACCTCTCGCGTGACGCCCGCAAAGAGCTCGTGTTGAACTACCTCACCCCCCACTCCAAATGGTCGATCCACAGCACCTACTCGGACACCCTGACCATGCTGACCCTCTTCCGCGGCGGGGAGGCGATCTGGATCAACAACGAGGACGCGGCGGTGCTGGGCGTGAAGGATTCGGACTGGCTGGAGTGCTTCAACGTGAACGGGGTGGTGATGGCCAAGGCCGTGGTCAGCCACCGCATCCCGTCGGGCAAGGCCTTCATGTACCACGCTCAGGAGCGGCTCATCAACACGCCGGGCTCGCCCCTTTCCGGCCAGCGCGGCGGCACCCACAACAGCGTGACGCGCATCATGGTCAAGCCGACCCACATGATCGGCGGCTACGCCCAGTTGAGTTACGGGTTCAACTACTACGGCCCGGTCGGCTCCCAGCGCGACGAGCTGATCGTGGTGCGCAAGGCCGGGGAGGTGGCGTGGCATGAAGATTAAAGCCCAGTATGCGATGGTGCTCAACCTCGACAAGTGCATCGGCTGCCACACCTGCAGCATCCCGTGCAAGAACGTGTGGACCAACCGCAAGGGTGCAGAGTACATGTGGTTCAACAACGTGGAGACCAAACCCGGGATCGGCTACCCCAAGAAATGGGAGAACCAGGAGCTCCACAAGGGCGGCTGGGTTCTGAGGGACGGCCGTCTGACGCTTCGGGCCGGGGGCAAGGTGCGCCGCCTGGCGGGGATTTTCCACAACCCCGACCTGCCGGCGATCGACGACTACTACGAGCCCTGGACCTACGACTACGAAAAGCTGGTCGACGGCCCGAAAAAGAACCACCAGCCCTCGCTCAGGCCGCGCTCCCAGTTGAACGACGCCAGCATGGAGATCACCTGGGGCCCGAACTGGGAGGACGATCTGGCCGGAGTGACCGAGACGGGTGCCGGGGATGTCAACTTCCGCGGGCTCGACCACGCCGCCTACCTGCAGTTCAAGCGGGTCTTCATGCTCTACCTGCCGCGGCTCTGCGAGCACTGCCTGAACCCGGCCTGCGTCGCCGCCTGCCCCTCGGGCGCCCTCTACAAGCGCGAGGAGGACGGGATCGTGCTCGTGGACCAGGAGCGCTGCCGCGGATGGCGTTTCTGCGTCTCCGGCTGCCCCTACAAAAAGACCTACTTCAACTGGAAGACAGGCCGGGCCGAGAAATGCATCTTCTGCTACCCGCGCACCGAGGCCGGCCTGCCGACCCTCTGCGCCCACAGCTGCGTCGGCCGCATCCGCTATGTCGGTGTCCTGCTCTACGATGTCGACCGCATCCGGGAGGCGGCCGCGACGGTTGATCCCAAGGCCCTCTACCCGGCCCAGCTCGATATCCTGCTCGACCCGCATGACGCGAAGATCGCCGCCGAGGCGCAACGCCAGGGCATCCCCGGGAACTGGCTTGCTGCCGCGCGCCGCTCCCCGGTCTTGCGGCTGATCAAGGAGTGGCGGATCGCGCTGCCCCTGCATCCGGAGTTTCGCACCCTGCCCATGGTTTGGTACGTGCCGCCCTTGAGCCCGGTCAGCGATGCCGTGGACGCCCGGGGGGTGGACCCGGCGATCGACACCCTGCGGATCCCGGTGGCCTACCTCGCCAACCTGCTCACGGCCGGCGACGAGGTGCCGGTGCGCTTCGCCCTCAAGCGGCTGGCGGCCCTGCGGGTCCACATGCGCGCCGAACGGCTCAAGGAAGCCCCCGACCCGGCCGTTCTCGAGGGGGTGGGGTTGAATCCGCCGGCGGCGGCGGCCATGTACCGGCTGCTGGCGCTCGCCTATTACGACGAGCGTTTCGTCCTGCCCACGGCCGGCCGCGTCGATGCAACCACCGCTTACGTCAAGCAGGGAAGCTGCGGGTACCCATGAGATCGGACGAAAAAAAGCAGCTCTTCAAGCTTCTCTCCGTCTGCCTGAGCTACCCGGACCCGGCGATGGTGGCAGCGTTGCCGGAGATCGAGGCGGCCGCGGCCGGGCTGGGGGCGCCGCTCATAAGGGAGCGCCTCTCGGCCTTTACGGCCCACATAGGGGCCGAGCCCCTGCTTCACCTGCAGGCGCATTATACGGCGCTCTTCGACCTCAGTCCCCCGGCGAGCCTCAACCTGACCTCCCACATGGGAGCAGCCGAGGAGCGCGGCCGGGCCATGGCCGGTCTGCTCGCGCTCTATCAGCGCAGCGGGTTCGAGCCGGCCGTGAGCGAGCTGCCCGACTACCTGCCGCTCATGCTTGAATTCCTGTCGCTCGTCCCGCAGGCCATGAGCGCGCCCGAGGTGTCCCGATGTCTGGCCGTGGTGCCGGTCATCCTCGGCCACGAAGAAACGCGGCAATCGGTCTACGCCGTCCCCCTGGAGATCCTCAGCCGCATGCTGCCCGAGGCCGCTGAGTCGGTGGAGCGCGGAGCCTCAGACCCTTTATCCGACGCCCTGGAGGAATGATCCATGAGCACGATCGACCTCGTGGCCTTTATCGCCTACCCGTATTTGTGCCTCACCATTTTCACGGTCGGGCACGCCTACCGCTACGCCACCGACCGCTACGCCTGGAACGCCCATTCGAGCGAGCTGATCGAAAAGAAGCACCTCTTCATCGGCGCCTACCTTTTCCACTTCGGGGTTCTGGGCACCCTCGGCGGCCACGCCGTGGGGCTGCTGGTCCCGCAGAGCGTCTACGACATGGTGGGGATCGACACCGCCGCCCACACCGCGCTCGCCCACATTGCCGGTCGGGTGGTGGGGAGCGCGGCCTTTACGGGCGCTCTGCTCCTCCTGGCGCGCCGGCTCTTTGTCCGGCGGATCCGCCTGATGTCCACGGCAAGCGATTTCATCACCCTCGGCGGGCTGATCTTCGTGACCGGGGTGGGCACCTACGACGTCTTCGTCGGCGGCTTCAACGTGCTCGACTCGATCGCCCCCTGGATCCGCGGCATCCTGACCTTTCAGCCCGACCCGAGCCTGATGACCCAGGTCCCCTTGCGCTACAAACTGCACATCCTGGCGGCCTTCACCCTGCTGGCCTATTCGCCCTTCTGCCGGCTGATCCACATCTGGAGCGTGCCCGTGTTTTATCTGCTGCGGCGGCCGCTCGTGTTTCGGCGGCGGGTGGCGGCGTGATGCCTGAACGGTAGATCGAATCGCGGAGACAGGAAATGGCGCAGGAAAAAAATGTCTGCTACGCAGTCTCCTCCCCCCGCGCGGCGCTGGCATGGACGACGCTCGCCTTTTTCATGGGGTTCGCCGGGGTGTCGGCCTTCGGGCCGATCCTGCCGAAACTGCGGCAGGCGATGGACGCCGGGCCGTTTTGGATGGGGCTGCTCGCGGCCTCACCCTCCCTGACCGGCTCGCTCCTGCGCATCCCCTTCGGGGCCCTGGTCGACCGCTTCGGCGGCAAGCGGCCCATTCTGGTACTCTTGCTGCTGGCGGCGGCCGGGGTCGGGGGGATCACGCTCCTCTTCAGCCTGGGGGGCCCGCCCCGGATGGCGCACTATCCGCTCTTCATGCTCTTCGCCATGCTGTGTGGCTGCGGGATCGCCGTCTTCTCGGTCGGCGTGCCGGCGGTCTCCTTCCAAGTAACTTACCCGTAGGTACTTGGATTTAAGCAGTTTCTGGTTTGGGTTGTTTTTCGACGGCTTCAACCAGCGCATAGCCCAATTCTTTAGCTTTTCGTTTAAAGTTTTGAACGACCCGGGTCCGATAGCACTCTTCATAATGCTTCTGGCCCGCATCGACATAGGCGGTACCGTGTTTCAACATACTGTAGACCAGTCGAGCCAGTTTATGAGCGGTTGCTG
>JBFYWX010000286.1:0-8503 GCA_041310825.1 Desulfobacteraceae bacterium
GTTGGCGCTGAGAGCGACCCTGCACCGGCCGGCCGCCCCCCGTCCGCCCGTCGTGATCGGCTGCCACGGGCTCTTGAGCGACCGCACCTCCCCCAAGCAGATCGCCCTGGCCCAGGCCTGCAGCGAGCGGGGGATGGCTTTTTTGCGTCTCGATCACCGCGGCTGCGGGGAGAGCGCCGGGCGGATCGAGGAGGTGACGACGCTCGCGGCCCGTGCCGAGGACGTGCACGCCGCCATCCGCCTGATAACATCACGCCCCGACCTCGACGGGGATCGGATCGGGCTTTTCGGAAGCAGCTTGGGCGGCGCGGTCTGCATTGCAGTGGCCGGCATGGTCCAAACGGCGGCGCTGCTGACCTTCGCCGCTCCCGTGCGCAGCCGCCCCCTCGTCGAGCCGCCCCTTCCCTCTGGCCTGGACGCCGGCCACAGCCGCATGCGCTCCATCCTGAAGGGGGGATTCGATCTCACCGGCCTTCTGCCCCGTGTCGGCCGCATCCTGGTGGTGCACGGTGCGGACGACGAGATCGTGCCGCTCGCCCACGCGCACGAGATCTTCGCAAAGGCCCGGGAACCCAAGCGCCTGATCATCCAGCCCGGCGGCGACCACCGCATGAGCGCCGAATCCCATCAACGCGAATTCCTATCCGCGGCCGCGGGGTGGTTCCAGCGCCTGATGGCCCCCTGAGCCATTTTGCTTCGGGGAAGCCGCGCCGCATCGTCCTGGACTCCTCCCCACGGCAGCAACCGACGGCGCGGGCGGTCAGGGCTTTCCCCCGCAGGTGGCTGCCGCCAGGAAGAATTCGCGGCAGGATGCCACTCCCACAAAAAGAAATCGTTTCAAGACACCCGTTCGGAGGAGGGGTCACCCGGCCGGAATCCCGCCCGGGCGGAACTGCCAGCCGTCGATGAAGACCGCGTGCACGTTCAGCAGACTCCCTGGCAGGTCGGCCGGTGCTCCGGGCACCACCACAAAGGTCGCTGGCCTGCCCGGCGCCAGGATCCCCTCCGGGGCGCCGATGAGGGCGAATCCGTTGGCAGCGGCGCAGCGGATGACCTCCTCGATGGCGAAGCCGGTCTGGAGCAGCAGTTTCATCTCGGCGATCACCGCGCGGCCGTGATGAACGCCGGGGCTGCCGGAATCCGTCCCGAGCGCCACCGCGACGCCGGCGCAACGCGCGCGGGCCAGCTGCTCGAGCTGGTGGTCGAGGGTCCGACGCGCGACACCGGCGTTTCGGCCGCCGGCCTCGAAGAGCGCGGCGAAGGCCTGCATCGTCCCGGCCGTGGGCACCCAGGCGGCGCCGCACTCGGCCAGGTGGGCAAGGTTGTCGGGGCCCATGAAAAACCCATGCTCGATCGAGCGGCAGCCCGCCTTCACCGCACCGCGGACCGGGAGCTCGCCGTTCGCATGCACCATGACATGACAGCCCCGTTCGGAGGCGGCGCCGACGGCCGCCGCAAGCTCCGCCGGGTCGAACTGCGGCGCCGTCCGGTTTCCGAACTCGGTCAGGCTGTTCAACCCGGAGTTGACGATTTTGACGAGGTCTGGCCGCTCCGCGTCCCGGCGGACGGCCTCCGCGAGGCTCAGTCCCGAGGCCGGGGTTCTCCCGATCAGCCCGCCGTAGCGCCCGGCCCGGTGCCAAGCCCGGCCGGCGGCCCGGATGCGAACGGGCGGCGCGGATCCATCCTGAACAGCCCGCGCGAACCGGAGCGCAAAACCCCGTACCCCGCCTCCGTCGCGGACCGCCACCACCCCGTGGCGGAGATGGGCGCAGAGGTTCTCTTCCATCATCTCCGCGACCCGCTCGAAGGGGGCCTCCCGCAGCCAGGCCCGGAGCCCCTCGTCCGGGGACCCGGAGCGCGCCAGGTGTACGTGGCTGTCGATCAGCCCCGGAATCACGGTG
Source organism: Desulfobacteraceae bacterium (assembly GCA_041310825.1). Lineage (GTDB taxonomy): Bacteria > Desulfobacterota > Desulfobacteria > Desulfobacterales > SpSt-501 > SpSt-501. The sequence goes on from JBFYWX010000286.1 coordinate 1,902, forward strand.
AAACCGCTCCAATCGCACTCCGGCCGCGACAACCCGGAAGATGCTCCGGGGGCGCTCGCCTCCAGCCCGTCGATCATGCCGCGCGCAACCCGCACCCGGACGTCCCGCAGCGCCGGCCGGCCGCTGCCATCGATCAACCACCCGGCGATAAAGCTGAAATCGGCCTGCTCCGCGCCCATCGAAGGGGTCCCCTTCACGCCGCTGGATTCTTGGCCGCGGCGGGACCGAGACGCCGGTCGATGAAGTCCCGCAGCGCGGCGGGGTATTCGGGTGAGAGGCTCGCCTCGCTGTGGCCGGCCCCGGCGGCGACGAAGAGCTCCGCGCGGCCCGGGGCAAACGCACGCTGCAGCTTTTCGGCAAAGGTGAGGGGGAAGCGCCGGTCCTTTTCACCGTGGATGATCAGCACCGGGACAGGGATCTCCGGCGCGAGCCGGGCGGGGCTGGCCGCCTGGAGGCTGAAGCCGTAGTAGAGGTTCATCCAGAAGACGATCGCCGGCCCGAAGAACGCCCCCAGGAATCGATTGAACCAGCGGTAGAGACTGAGCAGCGCCTCCTCGGTCTCGGCGTAGCAGGCTTCCAGGAAGAGCAGCCGCACTGCCTCCCGCCGGCGGTGCGCCGCGACGATGGCAGCCGCGGCGCCCGCGGAGTGGCCGTAGAGCAGCACCGGCTCTCCGACCCAGGCCAGCACGGCCTCGATGTCCTCGGCCATCTTGACGGCGTTCATGAGCCGCCGGGGGCTCGAACGGCCGTGGTCCCGCGCGCTGTGGATCACCGCCGTAAACCCCAGGCGGCCGAAATGGCGGGCCCGGCGCACCATGCGGTCGCGGTTGCGGCCCCAGCCGTGCGCCAGCACGACCACCCCGCGCGCGGGGCTCTGCGGCTCGATGCGCCACACCTCGAGGCTGCCCCCGCCGGGTGCGGGAATGCGGGTGTCGACCGTCCGTCCCCAATCGGGGGGGTCGCTGACCGGACGCCGGGGATACTGCTGGGCGAGGTAGGCGAGCACCAGGGAGAGGAGCCCGTAGGCGAGGAGCGCACCACCGATAATTGCAAGGATGGCCGTCATCGCTCACAGGGCCGGAGGCAAACCCAAAAGTTCGCGGCGCAGGAGGTCGAGCGCCTTCATGGCAAAGGCGCGCTTGTTCAGCGCACGCTCCCCGTAGGTGAAGCGGAAGCGATGAGCCGCGACCCCGCCGGGGCCGGCCAACCCGATGCAAACCGTGCCCACCGGCTTTCCGGCCGTGCCCCCTCCGGGGCCGGCGATCCCCGTGGTGGAAAGGGCGTAGGTGGCGCCGGCCCGATCCCGGGCGCCGGTGGCCATCTGCCGGGCGGTCTCCTCGTGCACGGCCCCGCACCGGATCAAGGTTTCCTCCGACACGCCCAGGAGCGCGCTCTTAGCCGCGTTGGCGTAGGCCACGACGGATAGCAGAAAATAGTCGGAGCTCCCGGCCACGTCGGTCATAACGCTCGCGAGCAGCCCGCCCGTGCAGCTTTCCGCAGCCGCGAGGGTGGCGCGCCGGTCCCGGAGCAGCCGGCCGACCACGGCCTCCATGGGCTCGCCGGCCTCGGAAAAGAGCACCGCCCCGAGGCGCTCCCGGACCCAGGCCGTGGCCGCATCCAGTCGGCCGGCGGCCGTTTCGTCAGAATCGGCGCTCGTGTAGAGCTTGACCTGAACCTCGGGGAACCGGGCCCGCAGCCCCAGTCTCACCTCCGGAAACCGGCCCGCCACCCCCGCGACCCGCTCCCCGGTCAAGGACTCGGTCAAGCCGAAGCAGCTAAAAGTCCGCACCTGGCGGTATTCCCGCCCAGGCCCCCGCCGGCGGTCAATGGCCGGCAGGACCTGCTCGGCCAGCATGCGCCTCATTTCGAACGGAACCCCCGGCAAAAAGAAGAAGCGGCAGGCGCCGATCGACAAGCTGAACCCCGGAGCGGTGCCGACCGGGTTGGGCAGTATTTCGGAGCCTTGCGGGAGGAGTGCCTGCTTGCGGGCCGAGGGGTTCAGGGGGCGATTGCGCCGGCGGTAGAACGACTCGATCGCGGCCAGGGCGGAGGAATCCTCGACCAGCCCGACCTCCGCCGCCGCGGCCGCCGCCTGGGCGGAAAGATCGTCCACCGTGGGCCCGAGCCCGCCGGTGACGACCGCGAGATCGGCGCGCGCGCCGATCTCGCTCAGAACGGCCTTTAGCCGCACGAGGTCGTCGCCGACCGCGTTCAGCCGCGCCACCTCGACGCCGGCCTCCTCCAGGACCCCCGCGATGTGGGCCGAATTGGAGTCGATCAGGGCGCCGGTCCGGATTTCATCGCCGGTGGCGAGGATTTCAGCCAGCATGGGAGCAAAAACCGGTCAAGCGCTCGCCCTCCTAACGCTCAGGGAGCCGGTACGGCCAGGACGAACATCTCGGGGGTAACGGGGACATCGGCCCAGAAGCGCTCGACCACGAGCTGGACACTGGCCCCATCCGCATTGGAGATCACCAGGCGCAGGGGCACCTTGTAGGGTCCGACCCGCTGCATTTCGACGAAGTCCGCCTGGTAGAGGAGCTTGCCGCCTTCAAAAACCTGGGTCTGGCGCGCTTCGGACTTGGATTCGTCGAGGAAGATATACTGCCGCAGCTGTCGTCCCTGGAGCAGCCGGAGAGCGTGGCCCCGGCCGGATGCAACCGGCACGAGTCTCACCGCGCTGTGCTCCTTCACCGGCAGCCGTCCACTCATGAGGGCGATGATCTCGCTCGACTGGATCGAGATCGACAGCAGGCGCTTCAGGTCCGGGTCGCTCGCACGGATGCGCTTGACCGACGCACCGGCCTGCTGCCCGTCCTGGTAATAGAGCCACTCCCCGTCTCCGGCGAGGCGCAGGGCCGGAAAACCCGCCGCGAAGAGCACGACGCTCAGCCGGAGCGGCGGCGCCCCGATCCAGGCCATGCGCTCGTCGACCTGCAGCCGGTCGCCCTGTTTGACCGTAAGACGCCCGATGCCCTTCATCGCGGTCAGCCCGCTGTTCACCTCCGCGAGCCTCTCCACCAGGCGGCGCGCTTCCGCCGCAGCGGCCGGGTCCTCGGGCGGCTCCGCCTCCGTCTCCAGCACCCCCGGCAGACCGGCGCATCCGCCCAGCAGAAGGGCGCCGACAAGCCACCATGAGAGCGCCCACCCGCCCGTGCAGCGAGGCGTCCGGCGGTTCATGAGCCGCCTCCCTTCAGCTGCCTGATTTTTTTCTGCAGCTCCTCTTTGTCCTTCTCCTTCTTCGACAAGGCCCGCTGGTAGAACTTGAGGGCGTTTACCGGGTCGTTCAGCTTGAGGTAGGCATCGCCGACGTGTTCCATGATCGTCGGGTCGTCGGGTACCAGTTCATGCGCTTTTTTGAGATACTCCAGCGCCCGGCGGTAGTCGCCTTTCTGGTAGTAGACCCAGCCCAGGCTGTCGGTGATGTAGCCGTCGTTGGGCTTGTGCTTCAGCGCCTCGATGATGAGCTGCTCGGCCTCCTCGAGGTTTTGCCCCATCTCCGCGTAGGTGTACCCGAGGTAGTTCAGGGCGTTCGCGTGTTTGGGATCCAGAGCGAGCACGCGCCGCATGGCCGCAATGGAGGCCTCCTTGTTTTTCTGCTTGTCGTAGACGACTCCCAGCCGAAACATGAAATTGGCGTTGTCGGGGGCCTTCTCGATCGCCTGCTTCAGGGCGGAGACCGCCTCCTCGAAGCGCCCGGCCTCCTCGTAGACCGTGCCCAGGTAGTAGAGGAGCTCCGGGTTGGACGGATAGCGTCCGATGGCGGATTGGAGCTCCTGCAGGGCCGCTTCGGTCTTGCCCTGCTCCTGCAGGATGAAGGCCGTGTGGACGATCGCATCCTGGTAGAAACGGGATTCCGGGGTCACCTTGCGAAAGCCTTCGAGGGCCTCGGCGTACTGTTTGGTGGTGAACAGGCTGAACCCCTGCAGGTAGTTCAGATCGGGGCTTTCGGGTGCGGCCTTCAGCATGCCGCCGATCAGGTAGAGCGCCTCGTCGGTTTTCTTCGGTTCGACGTAGCCCTGGATGAGCTGCAGGGTGACCTCGAACTCCGCCCGGCTTCTCTCCCCGAGCCTCAGGAGCGCGGCCTCGGACTCGGCCTTCATCCCGGAGCGGCGCAGCAGCAGGGCCAGCTCCAGCGCGGCGCGGACGTTGTCCGGATCGCGATCTAAAATGGCCTGGAGGACCTTTTCGACCTCGGCCGTCCGCTTCTGCCGCTGGTAGATCTTCAAGAGCTCAAAGAGCGGGTCGGGGGTGTCGGGGTCGATCTGCGCGCAGCGCTGAAAGGCTTTTTCGGCCTGCGGCAGCTTCTCCCGGGAGAGGTGGAGCCGCCCCAGGAGGAAGTGGCCGGCATACGAGCGGGGAAAGCGTTCGTTGAGCTGATGCAGGACCCGCTCCGCCTCGGACAGGTTGTCGGCCTCCAGGTGCATGCCGGCCAACAGGGCGAAGATTCTCTCCTGGGAGGGGTCCAGGCGCACCACGTTTTCGTAGGCCGCCATCGCACCGAAGTGGTCCTTGCGCAGTTGCTTGATCCCGCCGAGGAGAATGAGCCCTTTGACATCGTCGGGTTTCCGGCCCAAAAGCTCCTCGATGACCGCGAGCGCGTTCTCCTCCTCCTTGTTCTGCAGGTAGACGGTGGCCAGCTCCCGCCGCAGATAGGCTGAATCCGGGTCCAGCTCGATGGCGTTGCGCAGGTTCAGGATCGCCTGGTCCGTTTTACCGGCCTGGCGCTCGCGCTGGGAGGCCAGGAAATAAAAAGCGGCATTTTCCGGCCGCTCCCGGGCAATGATGACCGCGGGCGGGCGGGCGGACTCGGCGGGCGCATCAGGCGCAGCCAGGTAACGCCCGCACCCGAAGAGGGGAACGCAGAGGAGGCCGGCGGCCGCAATGAAAATCCATGGGTTTTTCATGCAAAGGCTTTCCTGGCTGCGGACGGGAGGCGTCAGGCCGGCAGGCGGCTCATTCCGCGTCGGCATCCTCGGAGTAGGATGCGAAGTCGGGGATTTCGCTTTTGAAAAATTCCCGTATCTTGCGGATGATGTTCTTCTCGATCTGCCGGACCCGTTCGCGGGATATGCCGTATCGGTCTCCGATCTCCTGGAGGGTTACGGGGTTGTCGGAAAAAATGCGCAGTTCGAAAATCTCGATTTCCCGGGGCGACATCTTCTTCCGGAATTCACCGATCTTGTTGCGCAGGAGCAACTCGATCTCTTTCTTTGACACCTGCTCCTCCACCGATTCGCTCTCGGTGCTGATGAACTCGATGCGTTCGGTCTCGGAGTCGTTTTTGACCGGAGCGTCCAGCGAAACGTCCCAGCTGTCCAACCGCTGGTCCATGTCCACGATTTCGCGCTCCGACACCCCGAGCCGCTCGGAGAGCAGCTTGGGTTTCGGGTCGAAGCCCTGCTCGATCAGGAGCTGCTTCTCTTTTTTAAGCTTGAAGAAAAGCTTGCGCTGGCCCTGGGTGGTCCCGATCTTGACCAGCCGCCAGTTGTCCATGATGAACTTCAGGATGTAGGCTTTGATCCAAAAGGACGCGTAGTAGGAGAACTTGACATTCTTGTAGGGATCGAATTTCTTCACGGCCTGCATGAGGCCGATGTTGCCCTCCTGGATGAGATCGAGCAGGTTCTGCATCCAGACCCGCTGGAATTCGAGAGCGATCTTGACGACCAGCCTCAGGTTGGCGGTCACCAACACATAGGCCGCGTCCTTGTCGCCCTCCTCCATGACGCGGATGCCGAGCGCGCGCTCCTCCTCGCGGGTCAGAAGCTTATAGCGGCTGATCTCCGAGAGATAGCGCTGAAGCGGGTCGAACTTGACGAGGGCTTTGTCGTCGTCGTCCTGCTTGGCGGGCTTCTTGCCGGCTTTGGCGGCCGCCGTCCGAGGCGCCGGGCCCGGTTGCGCCGCAACGGCGGGGCCAGGCTCCGCATCCCCGGCGACAGGGCCCGCCGCAGCGGCGGACGTCGGTCCGGGCGGCGCCTCGGCCGCCTCGGCCCCCGTCCGACGCGAGGGTGTCGGACTCACATCCTCCTTGGCGCGTTTGGGCATCGCGCTGCGCGTCGGTTCCGGTTTCGGTTTTGGGGGCGCAACCGGCTTTTGGGCCTTGGCCGGCTTTCCGGATGTGACCGGTGGGAGCGGCTCGGGGACAATGGCCTTTCGGGCGCCCTTTCCGGATGGGGCTGCAGGTTTCAAACCCCCTGCCGTGGGGGCGGGCGTGCGCTGGGCGGCGGGCTTTTTGAGCGGCTTCGCCGCCTTGGCCGCCGGGGCGGACTGAACTTTTGGAGGCGCCTTAGCCGGTGGTGCGGGCTTCGCTGCCGCCGGTTGCATAGCGCCGCCCTGGCGCGGCCGGGCCTTGCCTTTTTCAGGGGGCTCCGGCTTGCGCCGCGTGCTCTTCGCCTTCGAGGAGACGGCGGCGGATTGGGTCTTGTCGCCTTTTTTCTTCATTCAAGCGCCTGCACCAGCTTGAAATTTAAGGGTATCTCCGACGCGGCAGGATGCACGCGGCGGGTATGGACAGCCTTCAGCACTTGTGTTACTAACACCCTGCCGATTCGCGGCCGGGCGCCTGTAGCTCAGCTGGATAGAGCAACGGACTTCTAATC
>JBFYWX010000313.1:0-4602 GCA_041310825.1 Desulfobacteraceae bacterium
CCAACTGGGGCGAGGAGAAGGGCAAGACCGAGCTCTCACGCCGCCGGGCCGAGGCCGTGCGCACCTACCTGCAGGCGGCGTGGGGGATCGAGCCTGCCCGCATGACCGTGGACGCGCGCGACCTGCCCGCGGTCGCCAGCGCCAGCAACATCCCCGAGGGCCGGGCCGAGAACCAGCGCGTCGAGATCACCTCCGACGATCCGGCGATTCTCGACACTGTCCAGAGTACCTTCATCGAAGCCGTGAGCGACACCGACCGGTTCCGGATCACGCCGCAGATCGACACCGTCCTCGGCCTGAGAGACTGGCGCATCGAGATGTCGGGCGACGGCAAGCCCCTGGAAGCCCTGAGCGGCACGGGCGCGCTGGATGCGAGCTACGTGCTTGCGTTGAAGGACCTGGGGCTGTTGGACATCGGTACTTACCAGACGATCACGGCGGCCGTGGACGTCACGGACGCAAAGGGTCAGACCTTCCGGGCCGAGGACAGCACCCGCGTGCGGTTCATCCGCCGCGAGGAACGCCTTGCTCAAAAGGAGGGCTACAAGGTCATCGAGAAGCACGCCCTGATCCTGTTCGACTTCGACCGGGCCGAGATCAAGGACCGCAACCGGGCCGTGCTGGACCGCATCAGCGCCCGCATGCGCGAAGTGCCCGCGGCGGTGGTCACGATCGTCGGCCACACCGACTCGATCGGCAAGGCCGACTACAACATGGCCCTCTCGAAGAAGCGCGCCCAGGCCGCCTACGACCTGATCCTGGGCGGCGGCATCCGGGCGCGGGACGGCATCCGCCACGACGGCCAAGGGCCGGCGGACCCGCTGTTCGACAACGGCCTGCCGGAGGGCCGCGCCTTCAACCGCACGGTGACGGTCAGCCTGGAATACGAGCAGCGGCAGTAAGTCGAACAGCCTCTTGCAGGGCGCATCAGGGGGTGGTCATGGTTAGAAGTGCTTTCATAACCCCGTCTGACGCCTGATGGCGGCGTTGTAGACCTCTCAAAATGCTCACATACTGGCGTGTATGCTGCGCTTTCGAATCGGCCTGCGCCTTGCCCTCAGGCGTGATCCGAGGTTGTCAAACCACTTCTATGATGAGGTGCCGGTAAAGTGGTTCCCCTTACGACTCCTATTCTCGGGCCAAATCGGCGGGAGCTCAATTCAAACAAATGCAAAATGAGAAGCCGGAATTTTTGCAAAACTTTTGCTTTGATCCCGGGGGGTCCCGGGATAAAATGAAACAACTCTGGGGGCTATGATGGATGGCGAAGCGGGAACTGCGGAATGTGCGGAAGGCGCGAAAAGGGAAAAATAGTGATATCAACCGCAGACGGGCGCAGACAGGCTCGCCCTCCGGGCAACGTAGAAAAATTATCCGACAGGATTTACAGGATTGTGCAGGATCTTTTTTTCTTCCGGAAAGCGCTGATAAAAAGCATGTGAATCCTGTCTAATACTCAATTTTCCTGAATCATGTATATGCTTTCAACTCAACAGAGCCAACGAACTCAATGGACTCAATAGACTACTTTCTCCCGTGCACCATGAACCGTTTTTTCAATTTTAGGCACTTTAGGCATTTTAGCTCATTTTAGACACTCGCTTCACCGTGTCTGCGGCAAAAAAATGGTAGCTAATGAATGCGGAGTTCGCACCGCGATGAAAAATTCCAAAGCCCGGATCCTGGTTGTGGAAGACGATGCGGCCCTTCTGCAAGGCCTCATGGATGTGCTGGTGTTCAACGGCTACGAGGTGCACGGGAGCGCCGACGGCAGCGAAGGCCTTGGGGCCGCACTGGAGGCCCCCTGCGACCTCGTGCTGCTCGACGTGATGCTGCCCGGCCTGGACGGCTTGTCCGTCTGCCGGGAGATCCGGCGACGCAAGCCGAACCAGGCCGTGGTCATGATCACCGCCAAGGGCGCGGAGGAGGAGATCGTCGCCGGGTTCAAGGCCGGGGCGGATGACTACATTCCCAAACCGTTCTCCTTGAGGGAGCTGATGGTGCGGGTCGAGGCGGTGCTGCGGCGGGCGGGAAAAAACACCGGCGAACAACAGGTCGTGCTGGGCGACATCCGTTTCGACGGGCACCATCTGGTGGCCGAATGCCGGGGCCGCGCCGTCGAGATCACCCGCCGTGAAATGGACATCGTCGCCTACCTGCAGCGGAATTCAAATCGCATCGTCAGCAAAAAGGAGCTTCTGACCGAGGTGTGGCAATATGCCGACGCCGGCATCGAAACCCGTACGGTGGACATCCACATGCTGAAGTTCCGCAAAAAAATCTCGACGCTGGTTGGCGACAGCCCCTTCATCACCACCGTGCGCGGTGAAGGCTACCGGTTGGACACAGCGCCATGAAAGCCCTGAGACGGCTGATCCTGATATTTGCCATCGGGCTCGCCCTGCCGCTGGGCTATCTGGTGGTTCACTCTTACCGCAGCCTGGAAGCCGAGGAGGCCGCCACCCTCAGCTTTTTTGCGGAAGCCCTCTTCGACGAGATGCAGGAGTCCGCGGCAGCGGTCATCCGGCGCGAGGAGAGCCGCCCCATCGATGCCTACACCGACCCCGCCGCCACGGCATTGTCCGGTTTGCCGGCCGAGGACTACATTCGGGGCTATTTTCAGAACAACCCCGACGGGAGTTTTCTGACGCCGCATCGGACCGCTCCGCGTGCCGACGCGAAAGCGCCGGCCCTCCGGCTGGCCGAACTCGAAGAGGCCAACCGCGTGTTCAATCGCAAGCGGGCCGAGGGCACGGACCGGATCCGGCCGGAGGTCACCGAACCGGTGCCGGATGAGAAGCGCAAGGACCAGGCGGGATTCGCCGGGCGATACCTGGACCAGTCCCGCGCGCAGCGGTCCAAAAGCTACCTGGGCGAGCGGGACAACCGGCTCGAAACGGTGACGCCGGGGCAGGTGTCGAGCCTGGCCAAATCCGAGAAGAAACAGGCCGCAGCACCTCCGCCATCGGCCGCCGGCGGGGCCGAACGGGAGCGACCGTCGGCGGATGCTCAGGCCCCGGCCGCGCAGGAAATGGCGGCCGGCGCTGCCCCTTCGCGTCCGGCGGTGCTGCCCCGGGAGGGCGAGGTCCAGGGGTATCAGGCGGAGGTCGCCCCGTTTCAGTCCGTTTTCATCGACGACAACCGGGTGTTCACGTTCCGGCGCATCCTGATTGACGGGCGCATGTACCGGCAGGGGTTTGTCCTTCAGCTCGACGCCTTTCTGGCGGGTTTGATCCGCAGTCACTTCAGTGCGCAGCCCATGGCGCGTTTCACCCACCTGCGGCTGCGGGCGGTCGACCAGGGCCGCGAGGTGCGGGCGATGGAGGCCGGGGCTGCCGCCGACCGGCCGCGCGTCGTCCTGAACCGTACCTTCCCCCCGCCGTTTGCGTTTTTGCGGGCAACACTTTCGTCTGATACGATCCCGCCCTCGACGGGACGCAGCACCCTGAACCTGGCGCTGCTGGCACTGGCCGGTGTGATCTCTATCGGGTTGCTCGCCATCTATCACAGCGCCAAGAAGGTCGTGGATTTCTCGGAGCGCCAGTCGCGATTTGTCTCTTCGGTGACCCACGAGCTTAAGACGCCGCTGACCAACATCCGCATGTACATCGAGATGCTGGAGCAGGGGATGGCCCGGGACCCCGAGCGGGAGCAGGCGTATTTCCGGATCCTGCAGTCCGAGGGGGCCAGGCTCTCACGCCTGATCGAAAACGTGCTGGAGCTCTCCAAGCTCGAGAAAAAGCGCCGCGAGCCCAATTTGCTCCTCGGCCGTTTCGATGATGTGCTGGCCGAGGTCGAGACCCTGATGGGCGCGACCCTGCAACAGGAAGGCTTTGTCTTTAAGGTGGACAGCCGCTTGACCCGGCCGTTTCGCTACGACCGGGAGATCATGGTCCAGGTCCTGATCAACCTGATCGAAAACAGCGTGAAATTCGGCAAAGGGTCCGGGACGAAGGCGATCACGGTGCGCCTGCGCGAGCGCGGCGGGCGGCCTGTGGTCGAGGTCGCGGACACGGGGCCCGGTATTCCCCGGCAGGATCTCAACAAGGTGTTCAGCGACTTCTACCGGGCGGACAACGCGGTGGCCCGGGCCGCCGGCGGCACGGGCATCGGGCTGGCGCTGGTCAAACGCTTCGTCGCGCTGTCGGGCGGGAAGGTGTCGGCCGCCAACAATGAGGGGCCCGGGTGCACGATCACGCTCGAGTTTTGATGGCTTCGCAAAACTTTCAAGGACCTGAAAGTTTTGCGAAGCCATCAATTTAGGGGTTGAAATTTTCGGAATTCTGACACAATAATAGGCCGCTTCGGCGTGGAAGCATCGGCCGGGAAAGCGAATTTCAGCAACTCCCACAGGAGGGATGATATGCGGCGCAGCGTTGTGGCGATTCTGACGGTGACGGCGATCGGTTTTCTGGGCGCGATCCAGGGTTTCTCGAGCGCGGGCTCCAAGACCGACATGTGCGTTCCCATGGGGTCCATCGCCCTCAAGGCTCCCGAGGGTGTTGAATCGAAGCGGTCGGCCGTCGAATTCCCCCACGCGCGGCATTTCGATGTCGCCTGCCTCACCTGCCACCACACCTGGGGGCGGACCGAGCCGATCGT
>JBFYWX010000319.1:0-2669 GCA_041310825.1 Desulfobacteraceae bacterium
ACTCAAAAGACTTCCACCCTGTACCTCCTACCCGTGAATCTCTTTCGCCCCACCAATATGCGAACAACCATGATTTTTTCAAGGCCCTGCGGTGGCTCAGCGAATCGTGCCGCGCAGGGCGATCTTGCCGAGGCCATCTATGAACTTCCGGACAAGGTCGGGAGCGACGAGGTGGTCGTAGACCTCCCCGTCCGGGGTGATACCCCGGATGCGGCCATCGGCCAGAAAACGGGCCAGGAGGCGGCGGCCCGAGGCGAGGCGGTCGGCGGGATCCAGGGAGGAGGTTTCTTCCGGCATCGGCGCCGGCAGCGGGAGGCCGCGGTCGATCAGCTGCTTCATGAAGTTCAAGATCCGCCCCAGGCGCAGCAGGGTGACGGACTCGATGCGGCGGGTGGTGTGCTCGATCGGAAGCGCGCTCGCGCGCATGGCGCCGAAGTGACGCGGCAGGAGGCTGAGCTCCCGGCAGGTTTCGTAATCCCGGCTGCCTGGGGCGGGGTAAAATACGGAAACGCCCGCCAGCACCCGCTGCGCGGCGAGCAAGAGCAGATCCTCCACCGAGGGGCCGGGCTTCTGGAAGGGGGCGCCCACGATCACGTAGCCCACGGCACTCATTCCGTTTACTTCCGCCAGGGCGAGGGCGCGCGCGAACTCCGCGCGTACGTCCCGCCGTCGGAAGCGCTCGAGTTGCTCCGGGTCGGTGGCGACCAGGGCGAGGTTGAGCACCTTGAACCCGGCGCGGGCCATGGCCGCGACGATCTCTTCGTCCAGGGTGGGCGGAAAGAGTCCGTTCATGGCCCTGAGCTCGATCCCGCGGCCGCCGAAGCGCGTCTCGATCCGCCGGAGCAGGTCGAGGAACCAGACGCGGTCCAGGGCGAGGTTCTCGTCTTCGAAATCGATGAAAGCGACTGCCTGGCGGGTGACGGCGGACTCCAGCTCGGCGACCACCTCGGCTGCCGGGCGCAGCCGGTAGGGGATCCAGGAGTCCCGGCCGACGCTGCAGTAGGAGCAGGTGAAGGGGCAGCCGCGGCCGGCCACGACGACGGCGCTGCCGCGGCCGCCGCGCCGGTAGTGGCCAAGGTCGAGCAGATCGAGGGCCGGGGGCGGGAAGTCTTCGAGCCGCCCCATCACGGCCGGCGCGCTGATCGAAAGAGTCCCGTCCGGTCGGCGGAAGCAGATGCCGGGAACCGCACGCAGATCCCCGCCGGTGCGAAGGCAGCGCGCCAGAAGCGGCAGGGAGGCTTCCCCCTCCCCGCGCAGCACGAAATCCACCGCCGGGGATGCGAGCAGGCTCTCCGGCATGAGCGTCGCATGGTGGCCGCCCATGGCGATGCGGCCGTCGGGGTGGAGGGCCTTGATGGCGGCCGCGGTGGCGAGGGCCTCCTCGGCGTAGGGGGTGCACAGGGCCGATATCCCCACCAGCGGAGCGGCGGAGTCGCGCGCCCGGCGGGCGATGAGCTCGAAGCTGTATCCGAAGTGGCGGAAGCGGTGGAAGAGGGCAAAGGGGGCGGCATCGGGCCTGCCGTAATAGGGCTGCACGTGGTTCAGCTCGGGTGGCAGCGGCAGGAGCCGGGACTTGGGGCGTGCCAGCCCGTCGAGGATGGCGACCGTGAGGCCCTGGGCCCTGACGGCGGCGGCGATCGCGGCCAGGCCGTAGGGTATGGTGCGTTTGGCCGTCAGGTAGAAATCGCGGATCGGGGGCTGGACGAGGAGGAGATCGGTCATGCGGCGCTCCTGTCTCCGGCGGCAGTCCCTTCCCCTTCCGCACGGCGTTCGAGAAAGGGCATGAATTTGTGGTTGGCGCGGGGGAAGGCGAAGCGGTCAAGCTCCGCGATCCGCACCCAGCGGTGGTCCACCGGACCGTGGCGGCGCACCCGGCCCCCGGTGTGCCGGCAGCGGAAGACGTGCAGCCGGACGCGCAAATGCGAGTAGGCGTGGCGGACCTCCGCGATGGGCGCATCGATCGTCACCGCGAGCCCGACCTCCTCCATGATTTCCCGCGTGCAGGCGGCGGCCGGGCTCTCACCGTCGCGCAGCTTGCCGCCCGGAAACTCCCACAACCCGCCGAGCAGGCCCTCCTCCGGGCGCCGCGTGATCAGCACGCGCCCCTGCTTGAACACGACCCCGACCGCGATGTCGACCTCCGGAGCCGGGCGGGAAGGGCGGCGGCGCGGATAGTGCGCCACTTTACCGGCGCGGAGCGCTGTGCAGAAGCGGTTCAGCGGGCACAGAGGGCACTCAGGGGAGGCGGGGGAGCAGACCAGGGCGCCCAACTCCATCAGGGCCTGGTTGAACTCCCCCGGGCGGCGGTGGTCCAGAAGCCGGTCGGCCGCCGCCTGGAACATCCGGTGGGAGGCGGCCTGATTGACGGGGGCCGCGAGGGCGAACAGGCGCGCCAGCACGCGCTTGACATTCCCGTCCACCACCGCGTAAGGCCGGCCGAAGGCGATGCTCAGGACCGCGGCCGCGATGTAGTCTCCCACCCCCGGCAGGGCCCGGAAAGGCTCCCAGGCGCCCGGGACCCGGCCGCCGTGGCGCGCAAGGACCGCCGCGCAGGCCCGGTGCAGGTTGCGCGCCCGGGCGTAGTAGCCCAGCCCCTCCCAGAGCTTCAGCACGGTGTCGAGGTCGGCCTGCGCCAAGCGGCGGAGGGTCGGAAACCGCGCGATGAAGCG
>JBFYWX010000340.1:0-3909 GCA_041310825.1 Desulfobacteraceae bacterium
TGGAACCTGGTCGGGGGGTTCGCCGGCGTTCTGCCGCTGGGGCATGCGGCCTTCGTGGGGATCGGGGCCTACACCTCGACCATCCTCTCCCTGCAGTACGGGGTGAGCCCCTGGATCGGGATGTTCGTCGGCGCGCTCATCGCTGCGATCGTGGGGGTGATCATCGGACTGCCCACCTTCAAGATGCGCGGCGCCTATTTCGCGCTCGCAACGATTGCCTTCGCCGAGGGCATCCGGGTGATGTTCGAGAATATCGACCACCTGGGGCCGTTTCAAATCAACGGACCGCGCGGGCTCCAGATCCCGCCGCTCAAGACCGGCTTCGTCCACTTCATGTTCGCCGACAAGGAGCCTTACTACTACATCATCCTCGTCATGCTCGCCGCGGTGCTCGCCCTAACCTGGGCGATCTCGCGCTCCAAGCTGGGATACTACCTGGTGGCGGGCGGAGAGGAGCCCGAGGCCGCGCAGTCCCTCGGAATCAACGTGGCCCGCGCCAAACTGGCGGCTATGGCCATGAGCTCGTTTTTGACGGCGCTGGCAGGGACCTTCTGGGCCCAGTTCACGCTCTACATCCATCCCAAGAGCGTCATGAGCCTGGATATCTCCTTCGAGATCGCTTTTATCGCGCTGATCGGGGGCCGGGGGTCGATCGCCGGTCCCGTGCTGGGGGCGCTGCTGCTCAGGCCGGTCAGCGACTTCTCCCGCATCTACTTCGGCGATACCCTGCCGGGGCTGCACCTGATCATCTTCGGGGTCGTGCTGATCCTGGTGATGCTCTATCAGCCCCGCGGGCTGCAGGAGCCGCTGACCCGCCTTTACCATCGGGTGATGGGCCGGCTGTTCGGTGACAGAGAGGCGGCGGCATGAAAGTTCTCGAGATCAAGAAGGTCAGGCGGTATTTCGGCGGCATCAAGGCGGTCGAGAACTTCAGCCTGGACGTCGAGGAGGGCGCGATCGTCGGCCTGATCGGTCCCAACGGCGCCGGCAAATCCACCCTCTTTAACTGCGTGGCCGGCGTGTTTCCGCCGACCTCGGGAGCGATCGACTTCCTCGGGGCGAGGACCGCCGGCCTCAGACCCTGGGACTTGTGCCGCCGGGGCCTGGCACGCACCTTTCAGATCGTGAAACCCTTCGCCTCCCGGAGCGTCCTTTACAACGTCATGGTGGGCGCCTTCGCCGGAACGACCCGCCGCAGCGAGGCGGAGCGGCGGGCCCTGGAGGTGTTGGAGCACCTGCGCATGGAGAACCTCAAGGACGCCCTTGCCGGGAACCTCACCATCGCCGACAGAAAGCGGCTGGAGATCGCCCGCGCCTTGGCCACGCGGCCCAAGCTGCTTCTGCTCGACGAGGTGATGGCCGGGCTGAGGCCGACCGAGGTGGACGAGATGGTGGGGATCATCAAGGGGCTGCGGGATTCCGGCATAACGATCTTTGTGATCGAGCACATCATGCGCGCCATCATGGCCCTCTCGGATCGAATCGCGGTCCTGCACTTCGGCTCCAAGATCGCCGAAGGCACACCTCGGGAGATCGCCCGCGACGAGCGCGTGATCAAGGCCTACCTCGGAGAAGACTATGGCGCTGCTTGAAATCGACCGGATCGACGTCTTCTACGGCGATGTCCAGGTCATCTTCGGCCTCTCGCTCCACGTGGATGAGGGCGAGGTCGTCAGCATCATCGGCGGCAACGGAGCGGGCAAGTCCACCCTGCTTCGGACCATCTCGGGCCTGATCCAGCCGCGGCAGGGCGAGCTCCGGTTCGGCGGGAAGCCCATTCACCGGCTTCCCCCCGAAGGGATCGTGGAGCAGGGTATCGTCCATGTGCCTGAGGGCCGCCGGCTTTTCAGCCTGATGTCGGTTCAGGACAATCTGATCGTCGGCGCCTACAACAAGCGCGCCGACGGGCACAAACAGAAGACGCTGGAGATGGTCTACGCGCTTTTCCCCCGGCTGCGGGAGCGCACCGCCCAACTGGCCATGACCCTCTCCGGGGGCGAGCAGCAGATGGTGGCCATCGGCCGCGGCCTGATGGCGCTGCCGAAAATACTGATGCTCGATGAGCCCTCGCTCGGGCTGGCACCCATCTTGATCAAGGACATTTTCGACACCGTGCGCAAAATCGCCGACCAGGGGACCACGGTCTTGATGGTGGAGCAGGACGTCAAGCACTCCCTCAGCCTGAGCGACCGGGGTTACGTCCTCGAACATGGCCGCACGGCGATGGAGGGGCCGGCCAAGGAACTTCTCGACAACCCGCACATCAAGACCGCCTATCTGGGGTTGTGAGGA
Source organism: Desulfobacteraceae bacterium (assembly GCA_041310825.1). Taxonomy (GTDB): domain Bacteria; phylum Desulfobacterota; class Desulfobacteria; order Desulfobacterales; family SpSt-501; genus SpSt-501. The sequence continues at coordinate 2,293 of JBFYWX010000340.1, forward strand.
TAAAGAAAGGGTCCAAGGGGTCGAGGGTTCAAGGGTTCAGGGGAAAGCGCAGTAAATAGGACATCCGAACTAAACCAGGGGAGTTGCAATCATGAGTATCGCAACGACGAATCAGGAGCTGCAGCAGTTGAGGGTGGAGGTGATCTCCGCGGGGGTGGCGAGCGTCGCTCCGCTGCACGTCGCATCCGCCCGGGGTGCGCTTGTGCGCGACGTGGAGGGCAGGGAGTACATCGACTTCGGGGGCGGGATCGGTGTGATGAACATCGGCCATTGCCACCCCAAGGTGGTGGCGGCCATCAAGGCCCAGGCCGAGAAGTTCCACCACACTTGCTTCATGGTGAGCCCTTATGAGGTGGCGATCACGCTGGCCGACAAGCTCTGCCGCGTGACGCCGGGCAACTTTCCGAAAAAGGCCATCTTCGTGAACAGCGGGGCCGAGGCCGTGGAGAACGCAGTCAAGATTGCGCGCTACTACACGAAGCGGCCGGCGGTCATCGTCTTCGAAAACGCCTACCACGGCCGGACGCTCCTCACCATGACCATGACGAGCAAGGTCAAGCCCTACAAGCTCGGCTTCGGCCCGTTTGCACCCGAAGTCTACCGCATGCCCTTTGGGGACGCGGTGGGGCCGGAGAAGCTGAAGGATTTTTTCCTGAAGCACGTGAACCCCGAGGCGGTGGCCTGTGTCGTGGCCGAGCCGGTCCAGGGCGAGGGCGGGTTCATCACCCCGCCGGCCGGCTACTTCCAGGCGCTCGCCGCAATCTGCCGCGAGAACGGGATCCTGTTCGTGGCCGACGAGATCCAGAGCGGGATGGGGCGCACCGGCACCATGTTCGCAATCGAACACTGGGGGGTGGCGCCCGATCTGATCACGGTGGCCAAGAGCCTGGGGGCCGGAATGCCGATCGCCGCGGTCGTGGGGCGCCGGGAGGTCATGGATTCCGTGCACCCCTGGGGGCTGGGCGGGACCTACGGGGCCAACCCCGTCGCCTCGGCTGCGGCACTCGCTGTGCTGGAGGTCTTCGAGGAAGAGGATATGCTCGGCAAGGCCAAGGCCCTCGGGGAGAAGCTGAGAGGGCGTTTTGAAACGTGGCGCAAGCGATTTCCGATCATCGGTGAGATCCGCGGAATAGGGGCCATGCTGGGGCTCGCCCTGGTGAAGGGCGACACCCGTGCTCCGGCCGCGGACGAGGCCAAGAAGCTCGCCGCTTTCTGCCTCGAGCGGGGCCTGATCATCCTGGTCTGCGGCACCTACAGCAACGTCGTGCGGGTGCTGGTTCCCTTCGTGATCACCGACGCGCAGCTGGAAAAGGGCTTAGGCATCCTCGAGCAGGGGCTCGCCGCGGTCTCGACATAGATGCCTGCCAGGGCGGCACAGATTACCAGATGGTCATGAGCGCTGGCGGTCAGCCGCCCAGGATGAGCCGCTGAGGGTCCACGACCTCGCGCAGGATCCGTAGCTCCCGTTCGGTGGGGGGCTCGAGTTCGCAGGCCCGCGAGACATCCACGGAGAACTCCATGTTGGCCAATACCGCCTGGGGGGTGGTGCCGGGAAAATAGGCCTCGAGGAACATTTCGCGGCTGTCCGGGTCGAATCCCATGAGATCGGAAGAGCAC
>JBFYWX010000356.1:0-6959 GCA_041310825.1 Desulfobacteraceae bacterium
TCATCGGGCCGGTCGAGCCAGTCCCATAAGTTTCTGTATGTAAAAAGATTCCAGCGTAGGAACGCCACCAGATTCGACAGCGACCAGGCGCTCGCGGCTTTAAACCGCATGAACTTGATCAACAGTATTGCAATCAATGCTGTCCAAATTTGAATGTACAAGGCGTTTTCGGTGGTACCGACAAAGGTTTTAACCCGCAGGTTCTGTTTGATGGCCTTAAAAAACAACTCGATCTGCCAGCGGTCCTTGTAGATGGCCCCGATGGTGCTGGCGGCAAACTCGAAGTGGTTGGTCAACAGCGCGATCGTCTGCCCGCTTTCGGGATCGGTCGACACGATGCGGCGCAACGGAAACGGGCAGTCCTTCTGAGCCTTGGCAGCGGCGAAAAAGATCGTCTCATCAGAGACAATATGGCCCCGCGCGGCAACGGGATGTTCTTCAAGGACGATGTAATCGGCGTTGTCCTTGAGCCGGGTCACAAAATAGACCCCGGCTCGAGTCCAGTTGGCAAACAGTTCATAGTCGTTGTAGCCGCGATCCATCACGATGATAGAGCCCGGGGCTAACGAAACGATCCGGGCGATATGCACATCGGCCTTCTTGCCGTCGGTGATGTGGGCGAAACTGGGCAGATAGCCCTCATGGTCCAATAACAGGTGTAGTTTGACGGCTCCCTTGGTGCGGCGAAACTTGGCCCAGGGAAACAGCGACAGGCACAACGATATGATGCTGCTGTCCAGTGAGAGCAGCTTGTTTTTGAATCGGAACTTTTTGATCTTGCCCGGTGCCGCCATCTGGCACCATTGCAGGGTCTCATAAAAAAGATCCTGGAACAGCTGCCAGGGACGATGGGTGTTGGCATAGGACAGGGTGGACTTGTTGGGGGCGCTCTTTACTCCCAAATGCCGCAGCTTGCCCAAGGCGCTGGCCAAACCACCGCTGATCTCTCGCAGGCTCTTGGCTTGGGCTAATTGGCAAAACAGCATAGCCACAAATTGATCCCAGGAGCTGAACCCTTTCGCGTAGCGCTCGGAGCGATGTCGGTACACCAACTCATAAAACCGCTGGCGGTTGAACAAGGCAACCAGTTGACTGAACAGGCTCGCATGACGTACCATGTCTCATCCTCCTTTGCGGGCAAACGGTTGTTGGTTTGGCGATCACAACCATGCCCTATAAGGAGGATTTTTTTCAATAGCTAATCGGTTTGCTCATTTGAAAATCGATTTTGGACAATAGTGATTCTCTATAGCGTTTGCCTATGACTGTCGAACCCAGGATACGGTATCCCTTGTTTTGAACCATGGTGTCCTTTTCGGCCTCCCGCAGGTCGGCCGCCACCATCTCGCCCACCAGCTCATCGAAGCTGACCTGCGGCATCCAGCCGAGCTTTTGACGCGCCTTGGACGGGTCGCCAAGCAGGGTGTCCACCTCGGCCGGGCGGAAGTAGCGCGGGTCGATGGCGACGATCGGTTTCCCCGTTGCGGCATCGATCCCTTTTTCCGCTACCCCCCGGCCCTCCCAGCCGATGCGCATGCCGAGCTTCGCGGCGGAGAGCTCGACCAACTCGCGCACGGAGTGCTGATGCCCGGTGGCCACCACGTAGTCCTCCGGCTGCGGCTGCTGGAGCATCATCCACATCATGCGCACGTAGTCCCGCGCGTGGCCCCAGTCGCGCCGGGCATCCAGGTTGCCGACGTGCAGGAGCGCCTGCAGCCCCAGCCTGATCCGGGCAAGCCCGCGGGTGACCTTGCGGGTGACGAAGGTCTCCCCGCGGATGGGCGATTCGTGGTTGAAGAGGATGCCGTTGCAGGCGTAAAAGCCGTAGGCTTCGCGGTAGTTGACCGTGATCCAATAGCCGTAGAGCTTCGCCACCCCGTAGGGGGACCGCGGGTAGAAAGGCGTCGTCTCGGTCTGGGGAGTCTGCTGCACCTTGCCGTAGAGCTCGGAGGTCGAGGCCTGGTAAAACCGGGTCTTCTCCTTCAGCCCCAGGATACGGATGGCCTCGAGCAGTCGCAGCGTTCCCAGGGCATCGGCGTTGGCGGTGTACTCCGGGGTCTCGAAGGAGACCATGACATGGCTCTGCGCGGCCAGGTTGTAGATCTCATCGGGCTGGACCTCCTGAATGATGCGGATCAGATTGGTCGCGTCCGTCAGGTCCCCGTAGTGCAGCCGGAAGCGCACCACCTCTTCGTGCGGGTCGGTGTAGAGATGGTCGATCCGCGCCGTGTTGAAGGAAGAAGCCCGGCGCTTGATGCCGTGGACCTCATAGCCCTTGGCGAGCAGCAACTCCGCCAGGTAGGCCCCGTCCTGCCCGGTGATGCCGGTGATGAGCGCACGCTTCATGGGGTGTCGGGTGATTTTTGGGGAGGGCACACGCTGGACCAGTCGCTGACCTCCTGGCATTTGTCGCGGCGCTCATGCGCCTTTCGGCGTTCGCCCTTCTTCCGGCGTTCGCCCCCCCCTCTTCGAAATAGTCCAGGTCATAGACCCCGCGCCGGTCCTCACCCGAGCGCCGATCGAGAAATGGATCCGTCGTCCTCTTCTCTTTTGGCTCCTGATCAGCGCCCATTCACAACCTCCTTCAAGATAAATTTGTTCCCGGAACCCTCCAACGGCGATTGCGCGCAGCCGGTTGTATCGATGGTGCAATAGGACTAGTTTACCCCATTTCGCCCTGCAAGGAAATCAGATTATCAGGGTGGAAAAATGCCTCGGCTGTGATATTCAATCGTCTTGGGTTGCAGCGGCGACCATCGATGTATCGAATTACCTGCAGACAGTCTCTATGCGCAGCGAGGTTCTCGAATTGCCCACGGCCCCCGACATTCTCGTTCAGTGCAGCTCGCTTGGAAAGTCCTACACCATCAAGCCCCTGTTCACCGCGCTCAGTCTTGGTTTTTTCGAGGGCGAGCGCATGGGCCTGATCGGCCCGAACGGCTCCGGGAAGTCCACCCTGCTGCGGATCCTGGCCGGGCTGGAAGCGCCCGACTCGGGCGAGATCACCCGCCGGCGCGGCCTGCGGCTCGTCTACCTGCCCCAGACGGATGAATTCGACCCGGAACAGACGATCGAAGCGACCCTGGCCGCGGCGATAGCGGGCCGCCCGGAGCAGCTCCAGCCTATGCGCGCAACCCTCCAGCGGATGGACCTGGGGGGGCTGGAGCGACGCGTCGGGACGCTATCGGGCGGATGGCGCAAGCGCCTCGCGATCGCCCGCGCCCTGATCCAAGCGCCCGACCTGCTGCTGCTGGATGAGCCCACCAACCACCTGGACCTGGAGGGCATTCTGTGGCTGGAGGAGCTGCTGGGAAAGGCGCCCTTCGCCTTTGTCCTGGTGAGCCATGACCGGTATTTTCTCGAAAACGCGACCAACCGTATCGTCGAGCTGAACCGGCTCTTCCCGGAGGGTCACCTGCGCGTCGAAGGCAGCTACTCCCTCTTCATCGAAAGGCGCGCGGCCGTCGTCCAGGCCCAAAGCCGGCAGGAAGCGGCGCTGTCGAACAAGGTCCGCCGCGAAATCGAGTGGCTCCGCCGCGGGCCCAAAGCGCGCACGACCAAGGCCAAGTACCGCATCGACAGTGCCCGCGAGCTCCAGGAGGAGCTGAGGGCGGTCCGGGCCCGCACCGCCCTCGACCGGCAGGCACACATCGAATTCGACGCCACCGGACGGCGGACGCGCAAGCTGCTGCAGGCCTCCGGGCTCGTGCTCGCACGGGGCGGCCGCCCGCTCTTCGCAGGCGTCGACCTCACCCTCTCCCCCGGGGCCTGCCTCGGGATCCTGGGCCCCAACGGGTCGGGCAAGAGCAGCCTGCTGCAGCTCTTGAGCGGCGAGCTCGATCCCGACGCCGGCTCGGTCGAGCGCGCGGAGGGAGTCCGCATCGTGGTCTTCGACCAGAAACGCGAGCAGCTCGACCCCGACCGGACGCTGAAGGAGACCCTCTGCCCCTCCGGGGACGCAGTGGTGTTTCAAGGCCGCCAGCTGCACGTCGTGGCCTGGGCCAAACGGTTTCTGTTCGACCCCGGCCAACTGCCGCTGCCCGTCAGGCGGTTGTCCGGGGGGGAAACGTCCCGCCTTCTCATCGCCCGGCTGATGCTCCAGCCGGCGGACATCCTCCTGCTCGACGAGCCGACCAACGACATCGACATTCCCACCCTCGACATGCTCGAGGAGAGCCTGATGGAGTTCCGCGGGGCCATCGTGCTCATCACCCACGACCGGCTGCTGCTGGACAACCTGAGCGACCGGCTGCTCTGCCTCGACAGCCGCGGCGGGGCGGAGTTCTTCGCGGACCACGACCAGTGGCTCGCCGCCAAGAGCACCCGGGATGCCCAGGCCGCCTCCGCGCACAGCCCCCCCCGACCCGAAAGGACCAAACCCCGCAGACTGCCGGCCCGGGAGCAGAACGAGCTCAACCGCATGGAGGCCGTCATCGAAAAGGCCGAGGCGGCCGCAGCGGCCCTGCGCCGGCAGCTGGAAGACCCGACGATTGCGGCCGATGCCAAGCGGCTGGGGTCGCTCTACACCGAGCTCGAAGCGGCCCAGGCGGCGGCAGCGCGGCTTTACGAGCGCTGGGAGCAATTACTGGCCCTGCGTGAGCAGCTGGAAAAGCAGGCGTGAGAGGGGTGGTCAGTCGTTCATCCGGTACTCGCCGCTCAGCGCCAGCACATACTCCTTCCAGATCCACTCGACCTGCTCGGGCGCCGGTGCCGCCCGGATGAGCAGGATCTCCCGGCAGAAACCGCGCTGGTCCTCACGGGCGGCGTGCATCCCGTAGATCTGCAGGGCAAAGTGCGCGAAGTCGCCCACCATGAAATCGAAGATCTGGTTGACAATCCGGGAGTCGATGCGCTCGAGCCCCGCCTGCTCGAGGATGAGCTGGCCGTAGACCACGATCGCGAACATCTCCCCCAGGGGCAGGGAAAAGGAGGGATCCAGGTCCTGGGCCTTGTCCGGACCGGCCTGGGCCAGCATCTCTTTGAAGAGCGCCATCTGGCGGCTGAAGGCCGCCACGTTGGGCAGGTGGGCGTTGGCCGAAAACACCGGGGCGTAGTCGTGGAACCGGATCGCGCCCAGGCCCTTGGCCGGTCCCTGGCGGAAGAGAAAAAGGTCGTCCGCGGGAGCGAGCGCCGGCGGCACCGGGGGGTAATCGGCCGGGTTGAAAAAATAGTTCCGCATGAACTTGCGGATGAGCTGGACGTTGACGTGCACGGTGCCCTCGAGCTTGGAAGGCCCGCGGATGTCGACCGCCCCCATCGCAAAGTAGGTATCCTTCTCGAAGCCCTTGGCCGCGATCACGTCCCAGAGCAGGTTGATCACCTCCTCGGCCTGGAGGGTGACTTTCATCTTGCTCGTCGGGTTGTAGAGCAGGTAGCGCCGGTCCGTCTCCGCGGCGCTGCGAAAGTAATCGGTGGCGCGCCGCTGGTAGAGCTTCATCCCCACCAGGCGCCGCCAGGCCTCCATGAAGCTTTTGCGCACATGGGGCATGTCGGTCACGCGCATCCCGTAGAGGACGCGGTTCGCCGCGTGGGTGATGGCTTCGTAGAAGCAGTGCTCGGCCACCCCGATCGAGGCCGGCCCGATGTTGAACTTGCCGATATTGACGGTGTTCAACGCCGCGTCCCAGGCCTCCGGCCCCCGGGAGAGCAGGTCCGCCGCGCTAACGGGATAGTCGTGCAGGGCGAAGTTGGCCACGTACTCCTGGTGGGAGATGACGTTTTTTTTCAGCTCGTAGGCCTTGTGGCGGTAGTTGGCCACGAAAAAGACGTAATCGTCGCTGCCGTCCCGCACCCGGCCGAGGGTGGAGACCATCCCGGCCTCGTTGCCGTTGCCGATGTAGTACTTCTCGCCGTTGGCCCGCCAGGCCCCCTCGCCGGCGGGCGCGAGGCTGGTCTCGGTGGCGTAGATGTCGGCCCCGTGCGCCCGCTCGGAGAGACCGAAGGCGAAGATCGCCCCCTGCCGCAGCAGCTCGGCCGCCCGCACTTTGGCCGCCTCGTTTTGGCTCATCCAGATCGGCCCGAGCCCCAGGATGGTCACCTGGAAACAGTACCAGTACCCCAGTCCGTAAAAGGATAGAAGCTCGCTGTACTCGCTGTTGCGGGCCGTGTCCCAGCGGCAGTCCGGGTCGCCGCCGCCGTAGGCCCGCGGTGTCAGGAGCTTCGCGAAGATCCGCTCCGCGGCGATGAAATCGACAAACCCCCGGTACCACACCTTCCGGTTGAAATCCTCGGTCAGGCGGGTCTTGCCCATGGTTTCGAAAAAGGCTACCGTCTTTTCCAGGATGGCCTGCGAACCGGGGTCGGATAGGAGGGTCTTCAGTTTTTTCGGCTGCAGCAGAAAATTCATGCGGAGCGTTCCTTTCGCGGACCGGGGATGAGGGTCGTGGGCCGGCCGCGGCTCACAGGATCCGGTGGTACCACCAGACCGAGAGCAGCCCGGCCGAGAGCACCAGGGCGGCCGCCGCGGCCGCGAAAAGAGCGGTGATCTCACTCTCGCGGGTTTCGAACACCAGCCGGGCGCTCAGGGTCGCGTACACCTTTTCCAGGTCCGAGGCGCTGCCGGCCTGATAATACTCGCCGTGGGTCAGTTCCGCAATCTTTTTCAGGGTCTCTTCGTCGAGCCGGACCCGCATCGACCACCCCTCGAAGCGCAGGAGCTCCCCCTCGGCCGTGCCGAAGCCTACGGTGTAGACCCGTACACCGCGCTCGGCCGCCATGCGGGCGGATTCGACAGGATCCGGCCCCACGTTGGACTGGCCGTCGGTCAGCAGGATGACGGCGGCCGAGCCGAAAGAGCCGGGGGGGATCGGGGTGAACGGGGTCTTTTGAGACCCGTGCGCCGGGTCGAGGGGGGCGCTGCGCAGGGAGTCGGGCCGGGGGTTCGAGGCGCGCAGATCAAACTCGGCATCCGGGAAAATGGCTTTGAGTGAAACGAGGATCCCGCTGCCGATGGCGGTGGC
>JBFYWX010000360.1:0-4698 GCA_041310825.1 Desulfobacteraceae bacterium
GCATCGTGGTCAAAAAGGCCTACTGCGACTGGGAGCGCTACAAGGAGTTCAAGGCCGCCATGCACGAGGCCGCCTTCGAGCTGATCGAGATCCCCCACGTGCGCCAGTCGGGCAAGAACTCCGCGGACATCCGCATGGTCGTGGACGCCCTGGACCTCTGCTACACCAAGGCCCACGTCGACACCTTCGTGATCGTGAGCGGCGACTCCGACTTCTCCCCGCTCGTCAGCAAGCTGCGCGAGAACAACAAGATCGTGATCGGGGTGGGGGTGAAAAGCTCGAGCTCGGATCTATTGATCGCCAATTGCGACGAGTTCATCTACTACGACGACCTTGTGCGCAAACAGCAACCGCGCAAGCGCCCCGCCCGCAAGGCCCCGGCCGCACGCGGCGCTACGGCTCCAGCCAAAGAGTCCAAGGAGCCGAAGGAGGACAAGGATACCGAGGAGCGCACCCAGGCGGCGCTCGATCTGATCATGGAGACCATCGAAGCCGTGGCCGAGGAGCGGGGGGCCGAGGAGCGGATCTGGGGTTCGATGGTCAAGCAGACCCTCAAACGCCGCCGCCCCGGATTCAACGAGTCCTACTACGGCTTCCGCTCCTTCAACCGCCTGCTCGAGGAAGCCTCCACGCGCGGTCTCATGGACCTTGAACGCGACGAGAAGTCCGGCGGCTACATCATCCGCCGCTTCCACCAGGAGGACTGACCAGATCAATCTTCGATGCGAGGCTACCCGGCTTTACATCCGCACCCGTTCCCCGCGGGGGTCGTACGGCGGCCGCAGATGGATCGTGACGGGATATCTTCGGCCGTTGATGCCGATTTCGTACCGGCCCTGGGTAATCCATTGCTCATTTATCCCGTCGGGATTGCTTAGATAGCACATTCCCACCGAGGCACGCAGAAAGTGGCCGTAGGCTCCATGCGTGTTGCTGCTCACGAGCTGTCCGTTCCTGTAGATCGGCTCGTCATGGTAGATCAATGGCTCCGGGTCGTCGACGGTGAAGATGACTAGCTGGCGCTTGAGTCCCTCCGCTTGTTGTTTTTTCAAGGCGGCCTTTCCCTGAAACTCGCCTTTAGTGAATCGAACGGCAAACCCCAAACCGGCCTCCAATGGTGTCGTGTCGGGGTCGATATCGGATGGCCAGTGCCGGAAGCCCCTCTCCAGGCGCAGGGAATCGACGGCGTGCAGCCCAACGAGTTTGAGCCCAAGATCTTCACCCGCCTCCAGCAGGACATCAAACATGCTTGCAGCAAAGTCGGCCGGGGCGTAGAGCTCCCACCCCAGCTCGCCGACAAAGGACATGCGTATGGCCAGGGCCGTGGCGTAGCCGATGCTGATTTCTTTGGCCGTGGCAAACGGGAAGTCCTGGTTGGACAGATCGGCGTCAGTCACTTTTTCCAGCAGTTTACGTGAGTTGGGTCCCATCACGCCCAGCATGGCATAGGCGGAGCTCATATCGATCAGGAAGGCGTGCGCCCCTTCCGGAATAGCCCGCTCGATGTAATCAAAATCCCTGAGCGCTGTCGCTCCGGCAGTGACGATGAAGAACCGGTCCTCCTTGAGCCGCGTTACCGTTATATCGGCCTCGATCCCCCCCCTTTCGTTTAGCATTTGAGTGTAGGTCACCTTGCCGATGGGAACATCGATGTCGTTGCCGCAGATTGTTTGAAGAATGGAAAGAGCGTCCTTGCCGACCAGGACGAAATTGGCCATGGAGGAGAGGTCGTAGATCCCTACGGCTTGCCTCACCGCCAGGTGTTCGGCCGCCGAATAGTCAAACCAGTTCTGGCGCAGAAAGCTGTACCGGTATTTGGGTTCGACCCCATGGGGTGCGAACCAGTTGGCCCGTTCATATCCGAACAGCTGACCAAAGCAGGCGCCGCGTTCGGCCAAACGGCTGTGCAGCACGGATGCCCGCACATTGCGGCCCGTCTCCCACTGCTTGAAAGGGAAATGAAGGCCGTATAGGTTTCCGGGCGTCTCCGGGGCCCTGTCCTTCAGCCAGTTGGTGTTCATCATCCAGCTGAAGCAGCGGCGGTTGTCGGCCTCCCAGATGTGGCCGCTTTTGGGATAACCATAGACGATCCATTCGGCCATCTTTTTCCCGACCCCCGCGCCACACAGGATCCCTGAAGAGTTCATGCCGCAGGCCGTGTAGAGTTTTTTCATGCCCGGAGCTTCACCGAGGATGTACATGTTGTCCGGGGTAAAGCTTTCCGCTGTGTTGCTGAAGTGGCGCACTTGGGCCGTTTCCAGGGCCGGCACCCGTTTGAGGGCGTTTTTCATCAATGGCTCGAGGTGATCCATGTCAATGGGCAGCTCCTTGAAGCTCCAGTCCGCGGCAATACCCTTGGTTCCGTAAGTCAGTGCTCCGTATTCAAAGGCGCCAATCAGGAGTCCGCCGACTTCTTCTCGGAAATACAAGCCGCCGTCTTGATCGCGCAGAATGGGCATGCCCTTGAAGGCGCCCGCCATCGGCTGAGTGATGAAATGCATGTGTTGGCAGGGGTGAAGCGGCACGCTGATGCCCAGCTTCCGGCCAAGTTCTCGGCTCCACATGCCGGCGCACAAAACCGTGAATTCGCATTTCAAGTCGCCGCGATCGGTTTTCAGCGCGACGACCTGACCGTTTTTCAACTCAAAATCCATAACCGTGGTTTCCTCAAAAATTCGGGCGCCGCCCTTTCTGGCACCTGCGGCCATGGACATGGCCGTATCGACGGGATTCACCACGGCATCGTTCGGCATGTAGTAGGCGGTGAGCACATCTTCGGTGTTCACCAAGGGCCAGAGCGTCTTTAGCTCCGCCAGATCAATACGACGGTTCTCCACCCCGAAGCTTTCGGCCAGAGACTCGAGCATTTCCAACTCATTTTTGCGGTGCTCGTTTGTGGCGATGTTGATGGTGCCTGTTTGGACGAAACCGGTCGGCTGTCCGGTTTCAAGCTGCAGCTCCCGGTACAGTTCGTATCCGTGCCGCGTCATTCGCACCATTTCAGGCGTTCCGCGCAGGGTGACCACCAGGCCGGCGGCCGCCCACGTGGTGCCGCAGGTCAAGGTTCTGCGCTCGAGCAGGACCACATCCTTTACACCCAGCTTTGTCAGATGATAGGCGGTGGCGCAACCGACAATGCCGCCGCCGATGATGACCACCTCCGCGTGAGTTGGCAGGGGTTTAATCATTGGGATCTCCTCTTCGATAAATTAGTATACCCATGCTTTTTGAATCGATTTAAAATCAATCCAATCCTATGTCAAGAAGCCGATAAGTATCAAGGTTTCGGGTTTCTGCCCCCAACGGAGTGATGGCTTGCATGTAGGAGGGTGTCCGGCCGGACGAGCTCAAAAGCGGATTCGGGGGCTGCGTAGGCCCCGTCGATAGGCGCGATCCGTAGGGTCGTGAGGCCTCTTGCCCGCGGAAGTTAGATGTGGTAGCAAAGGGGCGTAAAGCTGCGCTTTGCCGGAGGAGGTTAACGCCTCCCGGAAGTACCCTATCGTCTTCGCTTGTTACAAAGATGGCTGCAAGCGTCGCCATCGGTCCCCCCCCGACACCCTGAAAGGAGGAACACATGAACAGCTACCGGAAGGCTTTTTTTCTCGTGGTTCTTTTCATTCTGATGGTCGTCCCCGCCGCGGCCATCGCCCAGACGACAATCAAGGTCGGCAACATCCTGCCTCTTTCCGGTCCTTCGGCCTCGGTCGGGCTCCAGAACAAGCAGGCCCAGGACATGGCCATTCAGGAGATCAACGATGCGGGGGGGATCAAATCCCTCGGCGGTGCCAAGATCCAGCTCCTTTATGCGGACTCCGAGTCCAAGCCGGAGAAGGGCGTGGCCGAGGCCGAGCGCTTCATCAACACGGAGAAGGTGAACATCCTGACCGGCGCCTGGAACTCGGCGGTCTCCTACCCCGTCTCGGCTGTGGCCGAACGCTACGGGATCCCCTTTCTCGTACCGGTCTCGGTGGCCGACAAGATCACCGAACAGGGTTTCAAATTTACCTTCCGCATTGCCGCCAAGGACAGCTGGTGGACCCGCGACCAGTTTGCCTTCCTGAAGGACATGGAGAAGGAGTTCAACACCAAGGTCTCCACCGTGGCCTTTGTTTATGAAAACGGCGACTGGGGCAAGGGGATGGCCGAGGGATGGAAAAAGCTCGCCCAGCAGGGCGGCTACAAGGTCGTGATGGATGAACCCTATCCCTCCACGGCCACCGACTTGAGCCCGGTCGTCCAGAAGATCAAGCGCGCCAACCCCGACATCCTCTTCCTGACTTCCAATGCCGCGGATGCCATCCTGCTGACCAACACCATGGCCGAGTACAAGGTCAAGCCCAAGGCCATCATCGCAAGCGGCGGCGGCCATGCCGACCCCTCGTTCATGAAGGCCGCCGGCAAGAACGCCCGCTACCTGTTCGACATCGTGGAGTGGGAAACCGACGTCAACAAGCCCGGGGCGGACAAGGCCAACGAGAAGTTCAAGAAGCTTTACGGCTACAACCTGGCCGGCGAGTCCGTGGATGCCTACGTGGCCATGTATGTCCTGGCCGATGCACTGGAGCGCGCCAAGTCGACCGATCCGAAGGCCATCCGCGATGCGCTCGCCACCACGAAGCTCGCGACCGGACCGGCCATGATCGTGGGCTATGACGCCATCGAGTTCGACGCCAGCGGCCAGAACAAGCATGCCGCGCT
>JBFYWX010000363.1:0-15664 GCA_041310825.1 Desulfobacteraceae bacterium
ATCTGCTGGAGATGTTCCCCTATCCCTCGGGGAAGATCCACATGGGCCATGTCCGCAACTACACCATCGGCGATGTGGTGGCGCGCTACAAGCGCATGCGCGGCTTCAACGTGCTGCACCCCATGGGGTGGGACGCCTTCGGCATGCCGGCCGAAAACGCCGCCATCGCCAACCGCACCCACCCGGCGCGTTGGACCTATGCCAATATCGACACCATGCGCGCCCAGCTGAAGCGGCTGGGTTTCAGCTACGACTGGGAGCGGGAGCTCGCCACCTGCAAACCGGCCTACTACCGCTGGGAACAGTGGCTCTTTCTGCGGATGCTGGAGAAGGGGCTTGCCTTCCGCAAGGAGTCCTACGTCAACTGGTGCGACCCCTGCCAGACCGTCCTGGCTAACGAGCAGGTGGAGGCGGGCGCCTGCTGGCGCTGCGGCAAGCCGGTGTGCCAGAAGAAGCTCTGGCAGTGGTTTTTCAGGATCACGCGCTATGCCGAGGACCTGCTCGCCTACTGCGACGAGCTGCCCGGCTGGCCCGAGAAGGTCATCACCATGCAGAAGAACTGGATCGGGCGCAGCACGGGCGCCGAGATCCGCTTTCCGCTCGAGGCCGGGCAGGGGGTGATCCCGGTCTTCACGACCCGCCCGGACACGGTCTTCGGCGCCACCTTCATGTGTCTCGCGCCTGAGCATCCGCTGGTGCCGGAGCTCTGCCGGGGGCGGCCCGAGGCGGCGGAGGTGATGGCCTTCGTGGAGCGCATTTCACGCCAGGACCGCTCCGACCGGGCGCTGGAAGGCTACGAGAAGGAGGGCGTCTTCACGGGCGCCTATTGCCTCAATCCCTTGAGCGGCCGGCGCATGCCCGTCTACACGGCCAATTTCGCCCTCATGGCGTACGGCACCGGTGCGGTCATGTCGGTGCCGGCCCACGACCAGCGCGACTTCGAGTTCGCCAAAAAGTACGGGCTCGAGATCAGCGTGGTGGTGATGCCCCCGGACCGCTCGCTCGACCCGGGCCGCATGACCGAGGCCTACGCCGGGGAGGGGGTCATGGCGAACTCGGGCCCCTTCGACGGGCAGCCCAACACCCATGCCAAGGAGGCCATCACCGATCGGCTCGAACGCGACTCCCTCGGCCGGCGCGCGGTGAGCTTCCGGCTGCGGGACTGGGGGATCTCGCGCCAGCGCTACTGGGGGGCGCCCATCCCCGTGATCCACTGCGGGCGGTGCGGGGTGGTACCCGTCCCGGACAAGGACCTGCCGGTCGTGCTGCCGGAGGATGCCGACCTCCTCGCGGACGGCCGCTCCCCCCTGCCGGAGCTTGCCGCTTTCGTCGCGGTCGACTGCCCCGCCTGCGGGCGGCCGGCGCGCCGGGAGACCGACACGATGGACACCTTCGTGGAGTCCTCCTGGTATTTCGAGCGCTTCTGCAGCCCCGACTGCGACCGGCAGATATTCGACCCGCAGGCGGTGGCCTACTGGATGCCGGTGGACCAGTACATCGGCGGGGTGGAGCACGCGATTCTGCACCTGCTCTACTCGCGCTTCTACACGCGGGTGCTGAAGGACGAGGGGCTGGTCGATTTCAAGGAGCCCTTCACGCGCCTGCTCACCCAGGGCATGGTGTGCAAGGAAACCCTCGCCTGTCCCGAGCACGGGTACCTCTTCCCGGCCGATGCCGCTCCCGGCCCCTCCGCAGAAAGGCAATGCGTTCACTGCGGCCGGCCGGTGCAGGTGGGGCGGGTGGAGAAGATGTCCAAGTCCAAGCGCAACGTGATCGACCCCACGACCCTCCTCGACCGCTACGGGGCCGACACGACCCGGCTCTTCTGCCTCTTCGCCGCTCCGCCGGAGAAGGACCTCGAGTGGAGCGAGCAGGGGGTGGAGGGCAGCTTTCGCTTCCTGAACCGGGTCTGGCGGCTGGCGGCGGAGTGGATGGAGGCGGTGCAGGGGGTAGACCCATTCGACGGGCCGCCGGAGGCGCTGGGGGAGGGGCTGCGGCCGCTCCTGCGCAAGATCCACCGGACCATCCGCAAGGTGACGCGCGACATCGAGGACCGGTTTCACTTCAATACGGCCATTTCCGCCGTCATGGAGCTCCTGAACGACCTCGCGCTAGTCACCCGCGCACCGGACCAGCCGCAACAGGCGGCGCTCATGCGCCTGGCGCTCGAGTCCGTGACCCTCCTGTTGGCCCCGATCGTGCCCCATATCGCCGAGGAGCTCTGGTCGCGGCTGGGAAAAAAAGAAAGCCTGCTGCGCGCGCAGTGGCCCCGCTGGCGCGAGGAGGCCATCGCGCAGGAGACGGCCGTGGTCGTGGTCCAGGTGAACGGGAAGCTGCGCAGCCGCCTGAGCCTGCCGGCCGGGCTTGCGGATGACGCGCTTGCGGCCCACGCGCTCGCCGACGAGAACGTTCAGAAGTTCGTCCAGGGCCGGCCGGTCAAGAAACTGGTCGTGGTCAAGAACAAGCTTGTCAACATCGTGGTCTGATCCGCCGCCAGGCCCGGGGGGGATTGGAGGTGCGGGTCAAAAAGGAGGTAGGCGCCTCACCATGTCCCGGTTCGGATGGAACGGCCTGATTCTCGCAGGGGGGCTGCTGCTGGTGCTCGGGGGTGCAGGCTGCGGCTACCGGTTCCAGAGCGCGGGCGCCATTCCCGCGGGGCTTGAGCCGATCTACATTGAAGTGTTCGAGAACCGCACCAGCCAGGCCGGTCTGGAAACCACGGTGACGAACGCGGTCGTCGCCGAATTCAGCCGCCGCAGCCCCTTCGCATTGAGTGCCGGCGCCGCCGGTGCCGGAGCCGTCATGAAGGGGGTGATCCGATCGGTCGAACTCAGGACCATCGCCAGCCGGGGACGGGATGTCGCCGGCCAGCGGCGCGTCACCCTCAGCCTGGAGGTTCGCCTGGTGCGTGCCGGCGGGAAGGCGGCCTGGGCGGTCAAGGACCTCGTCGACAACGAGGCCTTCGGGGTGTCGAACGACAAGTTCGCCAACGAAGAGTTGCAGCGGGCGGCCCTGGCCACAGTGGCTGCCCGCCTGGCCGAGCGGATCTACAACCGGCTGACCGATGATTTCTGACGGTCAAAATAAAACCGGTGCCACCGTCGGGTGAGGACGGCGGCACCGGTGATCGTTGCCGCTTCGCGGGGGTTCGGTCGGCGGACCTACGCCGGTTTTTTGTTCATCAAGCGCGACAGGCGCGAGACTTTGCGCGCGGCGGTGCGCTGGTGCAAGACGCCTTTTTTGGTTGCCTTGGCGATCACGGATTTGGCGTGATCCAGGTCCTTCGGCGCGGCCGAACTGTCGGCGACGGCCTCGCGCACGTGCTTGACGACGTTTTTCACCTGGGTTCTGGTTGCGCGGTTGCGCAGGCGGCGTTCCTCGCTCTGGCGGGCGCGCTTGATGGCGGATTTGTGGTTGGCCAAGCCGGTTGCTCCTTTCACTTAATTTTGCTAAAATTGCCTAATTAGTCAATCCCCATTGAGCTGTCAAGCGATTTCTTTTGAAACCACCCGACCCCACGCCCCGAACCACGGCCGGCGCTGCGACCGACACCATCCGCCTGACACGGGCGGCCGGCAGCGTGGCCGCCGCGACCCTGGTGAGCCGGCTGCTCGGGTTCCTGCGGGACGCGGCCGTGGCCTGGGGGTTCGGCACCGGCTTCGGCGCGGATGCCTTCCTGGCGGCCTTCCGCATCCCGAACCTGTTTCGGCGCCTGCTCGGCGAGGGCAGTCTGAGCTCGGCCTTCGTGCCGGTCATGGCCGAGACCCTCGTCCGGGCCGGACGCCGCGAGGCGCAGGAATTGGCCGCTTCCGCCACGCGGGTCCTGGCTCTCGCCTTGACGGGGGCCTGCCTGGTCGGGATGCTCGCCGCGCCGCTCGTCGTCCACGTCGTGGCCCCCGGCTTTTCGGGGGCCAAGTTCGAGCTGACGCTTGGTCTCACCCGCCTGATGCTCCCCTACCTGCTTGCCGCCGGCATCGCCGCCCTGTGGATGGGCACGCTCAACGTGTTGGGAAGCTTCGCCGCTCCGGCCGCGACCCCCGCCTTGCTGAACATCGCCATGATCGCCGGCGCGCTGGGAGTCGCCCCGATCGCCACCCGGCCGGAGAGTGTACTCGCGACGGCGGTTCTGGTGGGTGGGGGCGCACAGATGGTTTTCCTCTTTTTTTGTCTCGCCCGGCAGGGGGTCGGGTTTCAGCGCGCCGCGCGCACCGTGACCCCGGCCCTCAGGCGAGCGGCGCGCTTGATGCTGCCGGTGGGGCTGGGCAGCGCGGTCTATCAGATCAATGTGCTGGTCGGCGGCCTGCTGGCCTCGTTTCTGCCGGAGGGCAGCGTGAGCTGCCTTTACTACGCGGAGCGGCTGGTGGAATTCCCCCTCGGGGTGGTCGCGGTCGCGGGGGCGACCGCCGTGCTGCCCACCCTCGCGCGCGAAGCCGCTCTGGGCGACCGGCCGGGGCTCGCGGCGACCCTGGCCTATGCCTTCCGCATGAGCGCTTTCGTCATGTTGCCGGCCACCGCCGGGCTGCTCCTGCTGGCTGAGCCGGTGGTGGCGTTGTTGTTCCAGCGGGGCGCGTTCGGGGCGGAATCGGTTCGATTGACCTCGCAGGCCGTTTCGTATTATGCTGTGGGATTGATGGGGGTAGCGGCCGCGCGGATGGTGGCCCGTGTTTTTTGCGATTCAGGCCTCACGCCCCCCCCTGCGCGCGGCCGTGGCCTCCATGGCGGTCAACCTCGGGTTGGGGGTGGCGCTCATGGGCTCGATGGGTTCCGGCGGACTGGCCTTGGCCTGTGCGCTCGCCGCGTGGGTCAACCTGGGCCTTCTGCTCCAGGCGGTAAGGGGCAAGCTGGAGGGGCTGGACTGGCGCGGCATGGGGGCGAGCCTGGGCCGCTCCCTAAGCGCGACCCTGCTGATGGCGGCGGCGGTTCGTTTTCTGGCGGGGATGGCCTGGGTGCGTCAGGCGCCCCCAGCGCTCGCTCTGGCGGTGACCATCGCCGTCGGCGTTCTGGTTTACCTTGCGCTCTGCCGGGTTCTCAAAAGCCCGGAACTGGCCTCGCTGCTCGGCCTGCTTAAAAGGGATCGATTCGATCGATGAGAAAAAGGCAAACCATTCTGCTGGCGACCGCCGGTGGAGTGTTGGCCGGTCTGCTCCTGTTCATGCTGTTCAGCAACCGTGGGCTCGCCGAGCTGAACGCGTTGGAAGCCGAGCGGGACCGCATCACCCGGCACAACCGCGGCCTGGTCCAGGAGAACATCGCCCTCGGCGTTGAGATCGACCGCCTGAACCACGACGCCGTCTACATCGAAAACGTCGCCCGCCGGGAATTCGGGATGGTCGGCCAGGACGAGATCCTGGTCAAGCCCCAGCGCCCTCCCCGGCGCTGATCAGGGGAGGTGGACCGTGGCGCACGACTGGCAGCATTACACCGCGACCATCGCCGGGCTCCTGGCGGAACAAGGGCACTGGCCGGAGGCGGCCGAGGTCTACCGGCATCTGGTGCAGACGCACCCGGACCGGGAGGATCTGGTCCGGGCGCTGGCCGAAGCCGAGCGGCATGCGCAGGAGAGCGCACCGGCGTGTGCGGCGGATCTCGACCCTCTGTTCGCGCAGTGGGTCGGGCTCATGTCCAAGCTCCAGCGGATGCGCCGGCTGCGGCGCTTCCTGCGCACGCACTGACCGCCGCCCCCTTCAACGGCCCCGCCCTCACTGTCCCTCCTTCTTCTCTTTCTCCTGGACCTTGTCCTCGGGGTGCAACCGGGCCTTGACGCGGGTGGTCGGGCCTGACTCTGCCACGGCCTGCCCGTCGCGCCGGTTGAGGGTGATTTTGGAGCCGCTGATGAAGCTTTGGCCGCTCGTCACCTGTGCGTTCTCACCGGTCAACACGAGGACGTCGGTCGCCGGGGTGTACTCCAGGCGGTCTGCATCGGCGCGGTACTGCGCGCTGTCGACGTGCACCCGGCCGAGGGCCACGATCCGGGTGATCTGGGTAGCGGCGGAGCCTCCCTGAGGGCTGAAAAGATCCCCTTCGTAGTAGACGCGCAATTCATCCGCGGTGATCGAAAAATTGCTCTGAGTGGCCTTCACGGAGCCGATGAACTGCGCGTATTTTTCGGCCGGGTGGTTTACCAGGCGGTCGGCGAGGATTTCGGTCGGCCCCTCGGGTTTGCCTCCTCCGGGGCCGGTAAAGAGACCTGCGGCCGGAGCCGTCTGCGCGGTAAGCAGCAGGGCCGCCGCCAGCGCCAGCATGCCGAGCAATCCCTTCCATCCCCTCATGGTATAGTCCCTCCCTGGCCGGAAGCGTGTGAGTCCTGAATATTTAATGTTGTATATAAAAATTTGATTAATAAGAATAAGTTATTTAAACAAATAACTGCATGCAAAAACAGCGGCGAAGATACCGGCCGCATCGGCGGCAAGACCCGCGGCCAATGCATGGCGGATACGCCGGACCTGGACGGCTCCAAAGTAAACCGCCAGCACGTAGAATGTTGTTTCTGTCGACCCCTGGAGGGTCGAGACCAGGTAGCCGGCGTAGCCGTCCGGTCCGATGGCCGGGTCGTTGATGACCGAGGCCAGGATCGCGAAGGCCCCCGACCCCGACAGCGGCCGCATCAGCGCCATCGGCAGGGCCACGGCCGGAAGCCCCACCCGCGCGGTCCAGGGATCGAGTACGGAGATCACGGCGTCCATGGCGCCGCTGGCCCTGAGCATGCCGACCGCCACCAGGATTGCGACGAGATAGGGAATGATCTTCACGGCCACCTGGAACCCCTCCTTGGCCCCGTCGACGAAGGATTCGTAGACCGGCACGCGTCGACACAGACCGAAGAGGAGAAACCCCGCCATCAGGCCGGGCATGATCCACGGCGATATCGTCCGCCCCCAGGCGACCGTCACCGGGATCAGCGCCACGACCGCGGCCAATGCCAGGAGGCTCGCCCAGAGGGGATAGGCTCTCGCTTCGTCGTGGGCCGCCGCTTCAACCGCCTCCGGCAGTGAGGTCTGCAGGGCCGTCGGCGGGCGGCCGCGGCGTGCGCGTCGCGCGAACAGCTTGGCGGCGAGGATGGCCGTCAGGGTCGAACAGGCCGTGGCGAAAAGAGTGGTCGGAAGTATCCCGGCCGGGTCGGCCGAGCCGGCCGCGGCCCGCAGTGCGATGACACCGGTCGGCAGCAGCGTCACGCCGGAGGTGTTCACCGCCAGGAAGAGCGCCATCGCGTCGGTGGCCGTGCCCGGCTGCGGGTTCAGCCGGTTCAGCTCCTGCATGGCCCGGATCCCGAAGGGGGTGGCGGCGTTGCCCAGTCCGAGCGCGTTGGCGGAGAGGTTCAGGATCATGGCGCCCATGGCCGGGTGTCCGGCGGGCACCTCCGGGAAAAGCCGGGTCATGAGGGGCCGGATCAGCCGGGCGATCACGCGCAGCAGGCCCCCGTTTTCCGCCACCTTCATCAGCCCCAGAAAGAGGGTCATCACCCCCACGAGCCCGAGGGCCAGCTCCACCGCGCCGGCGGCCGAGTCCACCATCGACGCGGAGAGGGCCTCCATGGGCGCGGGTGGTCCGTCTGCGGGTACCCAGGCGATCTGCCGCCCGGCGGCGGTGAGAACGGCAGCCAGGACGATGGCGGCGAAAATGAGGTTCATGGCGTCACTCGCGCCTGAGCGCTTCGATCGGGTCCAGGCGCGCGGCCTTGCGCGCCGGGTAGTATCCGAAAAATATGCCGACGGCCGCCGACACCGAAAAGGCGACGAGGATGGCCTCGGCCTTGATCGTGGCCGGCCATTCCCCGAAGGCCGAAAAGGCCACCGACCCCAGCACCCCGATCAGGATCCCGACCAGGCCGCCGATCATGGAGAGCAGGGCGGCCTCGGTGAGGAACTGCGAGAGGATGTCACGGCGCCGGGCCCCCACCGCCATGCGCAGGCCGATCTCGCGCGTGCGCTCGGTGACCGACACCAGCATGATGTTCATGATGCCGATCCCCCCCACGACGAGCGACACCGAGGCCACCGCCGCGAGCAGCAGGGACATGGTGCGCGAGGATTGGGCCCGGCTCTCCAGGGCTTCGGCCTGGTTGCGGATCCAGAAGTCGTTCTCCTCGCCGGGGCGCAGCCGGTGGCGCTGGCGCAGGAGCTCGCGGATCTCTTTTTCCACATGGGCGACCAGCTCGGGTGATTTGACCTTGACGGCGATGCCGCTCACCAGCTGACCGCTCAAAGCCCGCTCCCCGAGCACCCGGGTGCGGGCGATCGACATCGGAATCAGCACCGTGTCGTCCTGGTCCCAGCCCCCCATGGAATACCCCTTGGCCTCGAGCAGGCCGATGACCGTGAAAGGGACGCGGTTCAAGCGCACCAGGGCGCCCGTCGGGTGGCTGCCGCCGCCGAGGTTCTGGGCCACGGTGTGGCCCAGGATCAGCACCTTGTTGCTGCCGCGCAGATCCTCGGGGACGATCACCCGTCCGTCCGCCACCCCCCAGTCGCGGGCGTCGAAGAATTCGGGTGTGATACCCAGGATCGAGGTGCTCCAGTTGGCGTTGCCCAGGATGATCTGGCCCCGGCCGCGGATGTAGGGCGCCACCACCTGGACCTCGGGGATCTCCTTTCTGATGGCCAGGCCGTCCTCCTCGGTCAGGGTCGAGACGGACCCGGCCCCGAGGCGCAGCCCGCGCGTGGTGCTCGTCCCCGGGAAGATGTAGATGAGATCGGCTCCCATGCTGTTGATGATCTCGGCCACCTGGGCCTGGGCCCCGGCCCCGACGGCGACCATCACGATCACGGCCCCGACCCCGATCATGATGCCGAGAGTGGTCAGGGCGCTCCTCAGGATGTTGACCCGCAGGGCCCGCAGGGCGTCGCGCATTGGTTCGAAGACCATCATGGCCGGGCGCCTCCTGCCACACCGCCGTCGATGAGCCGGCCGTCGCGGAACCGGAGGGTCTTGCGGGCGAAGCGGGCCACGTCGGGTTCATGGGTGACCAGGACGATCGTGATGCCCTGCGCGTTTAACACCTGGAAGAGCTTCATGATGTCGATGCTCGTCTGGGAATCGAGCGCGCCGGTCGGCTCGTCGGCCAGGACCAGGACCGGGTCGTTGACCAGAGCGCGGGCGATGGCCACGCGCTGCTGCTGGCCCCCGGAGAGCTGGGAGGGGTGGTGGCGGCCGCGGCCGTCGAGCCCCACGGACGCCAGAACCTCCCGGGCGCGCGCGTGTCGCTGCGCGCGCGGCAGACCCCTGTAGCGCAACGGCAGTTCCACGTTTTCGAGGGCCGGGGTGCGCGCAAGGAGGTTGAAATTCTGGAAGACGAAACCGAGCTTGCGGTTGCGGATTGCGGCCAACTCATCGGGGGTAAGCCGCGATACATCCTTCCCCTCGAGCAGGTAACGGCCGGAGGTCGGGGTGTCCAGGCACCCCAGGATGTTCATGAAGGTGGACTTGCCGGAACCCGATGGGCCCATGACGGCGACGAAATCCCCGCGCGGGATCGCGACGCTGACCCCCCGCAGGGCGTGAACCACCTCGCCCCCCAACCGGTAGTGCTTGGTCAGCTCCTCGGTGCTGAGAAGAAGATCGGCCATCGCATTAGAACCCGAACCGCCGGGAGGGGGTACGCGCGCCTCCCGCCGGGGCCAGCCCGATGACGACCTCCTGTTCAGGCGTCAGGTCCCCCCGCAGGAGCTCGGTGAAGGAGCCGTCGTTGATCCCGAGCAGGAGGTCCACCGGCAGCGGCCGCCCCCGGGCGTCCAGGGTGTAGACGTGGCCGGGGAAGGCCGGTGCGGCGTCCGGTGCGGACGACGGCCACCGGGCCGTCTCCGGCCGTTTGCGCTCACCGCCCCCCCCGGCGCCCGGGCGCGGCACGTCCCCCTGGTTCCCCGCGTCCTCCCCCGGGGGGCGGAAGCGCAGCGCCGCATTGGGCACCTTGACGGTGTCCGGCCGCTCGGCGACGATGATGCGGATGTTGGCGGTCATCCCGGGCAGCAGGCGCAGATCGGGGTTCTTCGTGGAGATGAGAACGGTGTAAGTCACCACGTTCTGGACGATACGCGCGGCCATGCGGATCTGGAGCACCCGGCCGCGGAATTCACGCCCGGGAAAGGCGTCCACGGTAAAGAGCGCCGGCTGCCCCACCTGGACGCGGCCGATGTCGGCCTCGTCCACGTCGGCTTCGACCTGCAATTCGCGCAGGTCCTGGGCGATGGTAAACAGCTTGGGCGCCTGGAAGCTGGCCGCCACCGTCTGCCCGACGTCGACGGCCCGCTCGATCACCACCCCGTCGACCGGCGAGCGGATGAAGGTGTGGTTCAGGTCGACCGCGGCCTGGTTCAGAGCCGCCTCCCGCTGGCGCACCTGCTGCAGGGCATATTCGACCTGGGCCTGGGCCGATTTGACCGCCGCCTGGCGGCTTGCCACCAGGGAGGCCGCCGCCGTTTCGTCCGCCGCGGCGCTGTTGAGCTGGGCCTGGGACTGATCGCGAGCCGTGCGCGCATCGTCGGCCTGGCTCTCGGAGGCCGCCCCCGAACGGTAGAGCGCCAGCCGACGATCCATGTTGCGGCGTGCGTTTTCAAGGGTGACCCGCGCCTTTTCGGTTTGGGCGCGGGCACTGTTTAGAGCGGCCTCGGCGTTGGCGAACTCTTTCTGGGCGCGCTCGACTTCGGCGCGCTGGATGCCCACGTTGGCCCGGGAGACGGCGAGCTCGGCCTCGGCCTGGCCGACCTTGGCCTCGAACGTCTCCGGGTCGATGCGGGCGATCACCTGCCCGGCCTTGACCTCGGAGTTGTAGTCGGCCAGCATTTCCTTGATCTGCCCGGAAACCTGCGAGCCCACCTGGACCGTGATCACCGCGTTCAACGTCCCGCTGGTCGAAACCGCGCTGACGATGGGGCCTCTCTCCACTACGGCAAGCCGGTAGGGGGCGGCCGCACTCTGGCCGTTGCGCAGAAAGAGCCATGCGCCCGCCCCTACGACGGTTGCGGCCGCGATCAGGCCGATGAGGATTGGGGTGGTTCGCTGCATGCGCCCCCTTGGTTGACAAAGGTGTCGAAAAACACGCGTTGGTCCGGCGCCTTGCGCCGAATACCTTGTTTGTCAGAATATAAGCAAGCGCTTGGCCTGTCAATCAAGCCGCCGGCCGGCCGGCGCACGGCATACGGCAAAAAAAAGGCGCCTTGACCCGCGGAAGCGGTCAAGGCGCCGGCAGCGAAGGCGTAAACGGTGGTCCTAAGTCTGGAATCTTTAAAAATCCTTTTTTCAGACGACTTTGTAAAAAGCCCAAGATCCCCGCCATGGCGGGGCAGGCATGGCGCACGAATCCCGTGTCGCGAGGCGTATCCCGCCATGGCGGGACCGCAGCAACCATCCCGCCATGGCGGGACAGAGATTGGGGTTTTTACGAAGTCGTCAATATTTGGCGGCGGATCGGGGAGCTTTGCCGGCCAGCGGGTTGTAAAGCTTCATGATGGCCACCTTCATGACGTCGATGGTCTTCATCTGGCCGATGATGTCGATCAGCTTCGCTTCCGCCTCGGGCGGCAGGACGCAGGCGTTGGCGGCGTCGAAGGAGAGGTCCGGAAACCCTTTGGCGAGCTTCTTCTGCTCTTTCTCGCCGAGCGGCACCTGGATCGCCTTCTTGCCGCCGAGATCCTTAACCTGACCTGCCAGGCCGGCCGCCTCCAGGGTCTTCATTTTTGCGTCATCGAGAAACACATTGATCAAGTAGTCTGCCATGGCAATCCCTCCTGCGGTTAGAAATTGGACATCCGGCACGTAGTCCGTCAATCCCAAGCTACTTAATTGGATTTCTTCCGGCTGTCAACAGGATGTGAGGTCAGCCAGCGGCTTGAGCATGTAAATCAGGTCGCTTTCGCGGGTCGGGTAGGGGCCCATGATGCTCTGCTCGTTAAGCTCCCCGGCCGTGAGCCCGTTGATCATGGCCATGCGGACAGCGTTCAGCATACCGGCCGCGCTGTCGGATAAAAAATGCGCGCCCAGAAAGCGCCCGTCTTCGCCCACCAGGATCTTGTAGGCGGCATGCTCCAGGCCGATACGGCGGTAGGTCGGCCAGCGCAGATCCTTCGCAAAACTCTTGCGGTAGGGCGTCTTTTCCTTGGTGAGCGCCGCCTCGGTTTTGCCCACCATGGCCAGCTGGGGGTAGGTGAAGAGTACCGCCGGGACGGCGTTGTAGTCGACGAAGGAGGGCTCCCCCCGGCCCGAGGCCGCCAGGATGGCCCGGGCCGCGGCGTGGCCCTCGGCGTCGGCCACGCGCGCCAGCTGAACCGTGGCCGCGCAGTCGCCGATGGCGAAAATTTTGGCGTTGGAGGTGCGCATGCGGGCATCCACCTCGACGCCGGAGCGGCCGTAACGGACCCCCGCGGCCTCCAGCCCGAGTGCCTCGATGTCCGGCACCCGGCCGGCCCCGTGTACGACCTGGTCCGCGGGAAAGCTCTCACCGGCGGCGGTGTGGACGCGGAAACCCTTTGGCATTTTTTCCACCGCGGTGATCTGCACCCGGGTGAGGATGTCGATCCCGGCGTCGCGGGAGGCCTCGATCAGCAATTCGACCATCTCCGCGTCGAAGGGGCCCAAGGGCCGGGCGCCGGCCTCGAGGATGAGCGGCCGGCAGTTTTCAGGGCCGAGACGTGCGGCGAAATGCGCGAATTCGAAGGCGATGAACCCGCCGCCCACGAACACGATCCGCTCCGGCAGGCAGCGCTGGTCGAGCCAGAGCTCGCTGGTCACGAGGTGCTCGGCGCCCGGGAAGGGGAGGGGCATGGGGCGGGCGCCGTCGGCGATGACGAAAAAACCGGCCCTGACGGTGCGGTCCCCGGCGGAGATGGTTTCGGGATCCCGGAAGCGGGCCTCGCCCTCGAGAAAGTCTATGCCCGCTTCGCCGAACCCCTTCACGGTGCGGCCGGGGACCGCGGAGGTGAAGTCGTTTTTCTCCGCGAGCACCTGGGGCCACGAGCCCTGCGGGGGCGCCACGATCCCTTTTCCGGCGAGGTGCCGGCACCTGGCGACGGCTGCGGCCGCTTCGTAGAACCACTTCTTGGCTTGACAGCTGCTCAGGGCGCAAACGCCCCCCGGCCGCTCGCTTTTTTCGACCACGGCGACCCGCAGTCCGGCCTCGTTCAAGTCATACGCCGCCGTCTGGCCGGCGGTCCCGGACCCCACGATCACCACATCGTAGTCGCTCATAGTATCCTCCTTGCCATGCGTTCGTCACCGAAAGGCGGTTCGTGTGAGAGCGGCTTCCCGCCGCAGGAACGCCTGTTGTTTCCCGGTGGGTTTTGTTGATATGGAATAGCGTAAAACCGAATGTGGATCCATACCACGTTCAACCCGCCCCAAAAAGGCAATCCTTCTCAAGGAGGTGGCCCCATGGCGACCCAGAACCATCCTCGTCTGTTCCAGCCCCTTAAAATAAACGGGTTGCGGCTGAAAAACCGGATCACCATGGCGCCGCTCTACTTGGGGTATGCCGGTGAGGGCGGTAAGGTGACCCCGCTTCTTGTCGAGCATTACCGGCGCATGGGCCGGAGCGGGGCCGCGCTGGTCGTGGCCGAGAACGCCGCCGTTGCCGCGGCCGGCATGGGCTCCCCGCGCACCTTGCGCTGCGACCACGGGCGCTTCACCTCCGGCCTGGGCCGCCTGGCCGAGGCTATCCATTCGGGGAAAGCCCTGGCCGCGCTCCAGATCAACCACGCCGGCCGGTTTGCGCACGTCGCCGAACCGGTGGCCCCCTCGGCCGTTGCCGCTTTCGGCCGGACCCCGCGCGATTTGACGCTGCACGAGATCCGCACTATTCAACAGCAGTTTGCAACCGCCGCCCGGCGGGTGCAGGCGGCGGGCTTCGATCTGGTGGAGCTGCACGGGGGGACGGGCTACCTGCTCGCCCAGTTTCTTTCGCCGCGCACGAACCGGCGGGGTGACGCTTACGGCGGCTCGCTCGATAACCGCATGCGCTTCGGCCTGGAGACCCTCGACCGGGTGAAGCAGGCGGTGGGGACGTTCCCCATCGGCTACCGGTTCCTGGCCCACGAGTGGCTCCCGGACGGGCTGGATCTGGCCCAGTCGTTGCCCTTCGCCCGGGCGCTTTGCGAGAAGGGTGTCGCCTATCTCTCCGTCATGGGGGGGACCTACGAATCTTTTTTTATGCCGGCGGTGGTGAAAAGCTCCAAAAAGCCGGGCTACATGGTGCCGCTTTCCCAGGCGGTGAAGCGGCACGCGAGCGTGCCGGTGATCGCAGCCGGGAGGATCTCCACGCCGATGCTGGCCGAATCGTTGCTGGATAAAGGCAAGGCGGACCTGATCGGTCTGGCGCGGGTGCTCTGGGCCGACCCGCTGTGGGTCCGGAAGGCGCGGCAGGGGCGCTCAAAGGAGATCGTGGCGTGCCGACCCGCCTGCAACGCCTGCATGGCGCTGGTCATGAAGGGCCGTCCCGCCTTCTGCCCCCAGTGGGAAGGGAAAACTCGGGAGGACCTCAAGGCGCTGTTCCGGTAAGGAAGTAACGAGTAACGAGTAAAAAGAATAAGAGAGAATGCCACTACCCGACACCAAACACCAAACACCAAACACTAAACACTAAACACTAAACACTAAAAAAAAGTCGGAGTCGGAGTTCCGAGTCGGAGTAGGGAAAAAAACGAAGTAACGAGCAACGAGTGAAAGAAAAAGGACAGAATACCACTGACTCTGACTCGGAACTCCGACTCGGTACTTTCAACGAGCGTCGGGGTTTGACTCTTGCGTGATGGTGAGTAAGTTCATTCCCAATTGTAACCACGGATAACGGAGGATGACCATGCAGATCCATCTCAAGTGCTTCGCCACTCTGGCGGAAGCCGGTACCTGCGATTACAAGGGCAGCACCCCCTATGCTGTGAAGGACGGCGCGAAGGTCCGCGACCTCATGAAGGAGGCCAGGATCGCGGAAAAGGATGTCAAACTGATCTTCGTCAACGGCAAGCAGTCTGAGCTCGACACGGTGCTCCACGCCGGCGACCAGGTCGGCCTGGCCCCGGCGGTGGGCGGGATGTGAGTCTAAAAGAAAAGGGTTCGAGGGTTCAAGGGTCCAAGGGTTCGAGGGGGCGGGGAAGGGAAGTCAGAGTCGGAGCTCCGGATCGGAACTCTGACTCCACCTTTTTTGGTACTGTTTGGTGGTGGGTGTTGGGCAGTGGCATTCTCTCTTTTTCCTCGTTTCTCGTTCCTTTTTTACTCTGACTCGGAACTCCGACTCGGCACTAATTGACGACCCGGTCGATCGCTTCGGCGAGCTTGTCCACCACCAGATCGATCTCCTCCTCGGTGATCACGAAGGGCGGGGCCACCACGAGCCCGTCCCCGTCGGTGCCGGCCAGGGCGACCGACTTGTAGACGATCACGCCCTCATCGAAGAGCGCGTTCCAAAGCCTCTCGGTCACCTTCTCCGCGCGCGGAAACGGTTTGAGCGTCCCACGGTCCTTGACGATCTCGATGCCCCACATCATGCCCAGGCCGCGGATGTCGGCGACGTAAGGCGACCCCCCGAGGCGCTCCATCAGCATCCGGCCCAGGCGCTCACCGAGCGAAGCGGCGCGCTCGACGAGCCGCTCGCGTTCCAGGATCCCCACGGCCGCCAGGCCGGCCGCGCAGGCGACGGCGTTGTGGCTGAAGGTGCCGCCGTGGACAAAGCCGCCCCCGC
>JBFYWX010000400.1:0-8265 GCA_041310825.1 Desulfobacteraceae bacterium
CTGGGTTCGCCAGGGAATAAGGCCGGGCATCGAACTGGGGCCGCTTTTTTTCGATGTCATCGACCGCCACCACCCGATCCTGGGCTTGAAGGTAGACAATGAGCCGCAGGCATCCCGGCCCAGAGCAGATCACCCGCTCGGCCGGAACCGGCCCATTGTGCCGGCGGCCAGCCGAATCCGTGATCTCCGCCGCCGAAACCCCTCCTACGACTGCCAGCAACATCATTCCCGCCAGAATCAGGCCAGATCGATTCATCTGAATTTCCCCTCCCGTGAAAGTAAAAAAGGCTGCTGAAACCGCCGCATGCAATCAGCGGGGCGGTTTCAGCAGCCTTCGTGGCCGCATTAAAACGTAATTTGGGGTAGATAAAAAATGGAGCCTTCGGGCATCCGTTTGAATGCGGAGGGTAAACGAAGGCCGCCGCCTTGTCATTGGTGAACGGTTTCCAGGCCCGGCTCAGGTTCTCCGCGGGAAACTCCCAAAGGTGTTTTGACAAGAAAGAGCCAGCTAGTATAATCATTCCTTGGGTATTGGCATTTTCGCCAATGCGACCATCGCCGTACATGCGAGCGTCTCTTTTTTCAGTCTCAACTTAGGATCGACTTTTTATGAAACCTGTTCGGTATTCTCTCTCCCGGTTGCGTGGGGACCTGTTCGGGGGCCTGACAGCCGGGGTCGTGGCACTGCCGCTGGCGCTCGCCTTCGGGGTTGCGAGCGGGGCCGGGGCCATTGCCGGTCTGTACGGTGCGATCGCCTTGGGTTTTTTTTCTGCTTTTTTAGGCGGCACCCCATCGCAGGTGTCCGGGCCGACCGGCCCGATGACGGTCATCTTTGCCGCGGCCGTGGCCGCCTTCCCGGGCGACCTTCCCTCCGTCTTCACGGTCGTCCTGATTGCCGGCTTGCTGCAAATCGTTTTCGGCGTAATCAAAGTGGGTGGATTTGTACGATATATACCTTACCCGGTAATTTCGGGGTTCATGAGCGGCATCGGGGTCATTATCATCCTGCTCCAACTCCACCCGCTGCTCGGCGGCGACAGCGTCGGCTCCCCCCTTGTCGCCCTGATCGAATTGCCTAAAGCGATCGCCGGGGCCAACCTTTATAGCCTGCTCTTGGCCTGTCTCACCATGGCGGTTGTCTTCCTGACCCCGGGGCGCATCACGCGCGTGCTGCCGTCGCCCCTTATCGCCCTTATCAGCGTGAGCCTGCTTTCGACAACGCTGTCCTTCCCTGTGCAGACCATCGGCGAAATTCCGTCGGGCCTGCCGGCCCTTGTTTTTCCACCCTTTTCGGCCGAACATCTGCCGAAGATCCTCGCCATGGCCATTGCCCTTTCGGTCCTGGGGGTCATGGACTCCCTGCTGACATCCATCGTGGCGGACTCGATGACCCGCGAACGCCACAATTCGAACCGGGAACTCATCGGCCAGGGAGTCGGCAACATGGCCTCCGCCCTGATCGGCGGACTGCCCGGCGCCGGGGCCACCATGCGTACGGTGGTCAACATCAAGGCGGGGGGCACCACCCGGCTTTCCGGTATGATTCATTCCGTTTTCCTTTTAGCGGTCCTTCTGGGCCTCGGCAGATACACGGCTCACATTCCCATGGCGGCTCTGGCCGGCATCCTAATCAAGGTCGGCCTCGACATCCTTGACTACCGCATGCTGAAAGTGCTGCATCGGGCGCCGCGCGAAGACCTGATCGTCATGCTGGCCGTTTTCGGCATTACCGTTTTCGTGGATTTGATTGTCGCGGTCACCATAGGAGTTGCCCTGGCAGCCCTGCTGCTGACCTACCGCATGGCCCAACAAACTCAGATCAATGTCTCTGAGGTGCCGCCGGCCGAATGGCAGCGGGATATCGGCAAGGGCCTTCAGGAAGAAAGCGACTACCGCATTCGAGCCATATCGGTGCGGGGCGCCTTCTTCTTCGGCACTACCACCCGCATGCAGGGTAAAATCAACAAACTGATCGGCGCCAAAGTCGTCATCATCAACTGTTTACATGTTCCCTTCATGGATATTTCCGCGGCGTTCGCCTTGAGTGAAATGGTGGAGAAAATTAAAGGGGAGGGCATCAAACCGATCCTGGTGATCACGGAGGGTGTCGGTCTAGACCGGCTTTTGAGCGGGTTGGGTTGCGGCGACATTTTCGGATTTGACGGCATCCAGGTTGACTACAACAAGGCCGTCCAGCTGGCGCGCGATTACCTGGAGATCGACGCCGTCCAGCTACAGGCTTAAAGAGATCCGCCAGCGGCATCCTGATCGGCGCCATGTCAAAAACCTACTCGGTCAAAAGAAGTGGCGTGCAACGCTATTGCATCCGATAGTTGCGCGTTTAATTTACGCAGCACGAACCTCTAAGTAATTCAGGGAGGTCAAGGTGAAACGGATCAGGCTCGCGCGGATGGACTGCGAAAAGGCCAGTGGCGAGATCGGGGATTTCGTGATCCGGCAGGTGGCGGCAGCGGAAATGAAGGGCTGTGTGGTCGGGCTCTCCGGCGGGGTGGACTCGAGCACCACCGCGGCCCTGATCAAGCGCGCCTTCGACCGCCACCGGGCGGCGTCCTATGAGCTGGTCGGCTATATCCTGCCCACCCCCTTGAACAAGCAGGTTGACATCCGCGATGCCCGGGCGGTGGCGGATTATTTGGGCATCCGCCAGGAGTTGCACGGCATCGAGGCGCCGGTGGAGGCCTTTCGCACGACCAACCCCGAGGCTTTCGAGAACCTTTTCCACAAAGGCAACCTGATTTCGCGCGTGCGTGCGAACGTGCTTTCGACCAAGGCCGCGACCGAAGGCAAACTCCTCGCCGGGACCGGCAACAAGGACGAGGATTTCGGGATCGGCTACTACACGCTCTTCGGGGACGGGGCGGTGCATTTGAGCCCCATCGGTTCGCTTTCCAAGCGGCTCGTGCGCGAGATGGCGGTTTTTTTGGGCCTCGATCGCCGCATCGTCGACCGGGTGCCGACGGCGGGACTCGAGCCCGGGCAAAGCGACTACAAAGACCTGGGCTACGACTACGACGTGGTGGAGCTGGTGACCGAAGGGTTGAACCAGGGGTTTACGCCCGAAGAGCTCTGCCGCCACCCCCAGGTGGTGCCGGTCGTCGAACAGCAGATCGCCCACTACCGGCAGCTGTTCGGCGCCCCCAAATTCGACCGCGTGGCACAGGTGGTGGCCGATGTGCGCCGGCGGCATGAAATCGCCAAGGGCAAGATGACGATCATCCACCCGCCCGCGCCCGACATCACACTGCATTACGACTAAGATCCGGTTAGCTTCGCAAACACCGCAGCTTCGCCAAATCCTCGGCGTACCCGTACAGGTGCAGGCCCTTGCTCTCCACGATCATCTCCCCGTCCCGGACCCCGATCTCGGCCGCCATGTACTCCTTCAGGTTTTGAATGGCGGCAAGGTTGGCCGGAAGCCCGTTCCAGAGATCCCATGAGCGGAAATAGACGATGAAATTCAGCTGATCGTCCTGGATGCGGGTGTCGATGGAGCGCAGGCAGGGGGGATCCAGCAGCGTCAGGTCCGAGGGATGGGCCACCTGGAGCACCATCTGGTTGTTGCGGTGTCCGAATTTTTTGTAGGTGTTGATCACCCATTCGATCTGGTTTAAATAAAGCCGCCCCTCTTCCTCGAACACCACCTTGCCGTCCACCTCACGCCGGTCGATGATCTCGCTCTGGCTCCTCTGCCACCCGGTGAGTTTATCGCCGGTGATGGGCACCCGGGTCAGCCGCTCGCCGTAGGTGTAGGACTCCCCGGACTCCTTGCGTGCGGACATGAGATATTCGATGTAGGCCCGGTCGTAGCCGGGGCCGCCGTAAATGTAATCGTGCTCGACCGGATTGGGGATCCCGCAGCCGGGAGGGATGTCGGGAATGATCGGCTGGGTGCCCGGGTACTTCACGTGGCCGGTGAAGAAGTCGTACTCGAGACGGGTCTGCCCGGCGTAGGAGCCACGGTCGATGACAAAGCGGCGGCCCTGGTCGAGGATATCGTGCACGGCCTGAAACCAGAGATCCGGCAGGTCGCGCGCAAACACCTGGTGTATTTTCATCATGGCGATAATGGCAGGAGCGCTCAGATGTCCAGCATACTGACTTCAAGCGCGTTGTTCTGGATGAATTCCCGGCGCGGGTCGACCTCCTCGCCCATAAGAATCGTGAAAATTTCATCTGCATCCACGAGGTCCTCGACCTTGACCTGCAACAGCGTCCGCTTCTGGGGGTTCATCGTGGTTTCCCACAACTGGGTGGGGTTCATTTCGCCCAACCCTTTGTAGCGCTGCACCGAAAGCCCTTTTTTGCCATCTTGCAGAAGGTAGTCCATGAGCTCGTTCTTGCTCTGGGCGACAACGGGCTCCGCCTCCTTGTCGAGGGATTGAATCGAAAACGGGGGAAAATCGTAGAGGCCGACCTTTTTTTTCAGGTCGATGAATTTTTGAAAATCCCCGGAGTAGATCAACCCGCGCCCGACCTTGAGGCTTCCTTCCTTCCCCTGCGAGGCGGAAAAGATCGCCTCCACCTCCTGCCGCGGCCGGCCGACGAAAAGCTCGAAAACACCGCGCTCGGAATTAAAGCCCGGCCCCTCCACCTCATACCCTTTCGCGGTGAGGGTTTCCTTGAGCCTGTGCATGCGCGCTTCATCCTGGAGAAAGCTCTTGTCCTCGAGCCCGGCATCGGCCAGAAGCTCGGCGAGCGTGCTGCTGACCCCGCGCCGATCCAGCCTGCCGAGCAAGGAGAGATACGCGGCCAGGTCGCAGCTGAAGAGATAAAGGGTGTGCCCGGAGAGCTCCTTGCGATCGCGACCGTAGATCACCCGCTTCGAATCGCAGACTTTCTTAAAGAGCCAGTCGTTCAGATCGGACTCGTCCTTGAGGTAGATTTCATCCTTGCCTTTTCCGACCTTGAGCAGCGGCGGCTGGGCGATGTAGAGAAACCCCTTGTCGATCATCTCGGGCATCTGGCGGTAGAAAAACGTGAGCAGCAGGGTCCTGATGTGGGAGCCGTCCACATCCGCATCGGTCATGATGATCACTTTCTTGTAGCGGATGTTCTCGATGTTGTACTCTTCCTTGCCGACCCCGGTCCCCAGCGCCGTAATGATGTTCTTGATTTCCTCGCTTTGCAGGATCCGGTCGAAGCGCGCCTTTTCGACGTTGAGGATCTTGCCCTTGAGCGGCAGCACGGCCTGAAACTTGCGGTCGCGGCCCTGCTTGGCCGACCCGCCGGCGGAGTCTCCCTCGACGATGAAAATCTCGCGTTGGTCCGGGTCGTCGGACTGGCATTCGGCCAATTTACCGGGCAGGGTCGCATCCAAGAGCGAGCCCTTACTGCGCGCCAGATCGCGGGCCCTCCGGGCCGCATCCCGCGCACGGGCCGCCTCGGCCCCCTTGGCGACGATCTTGCGTGCGATCGTGGGGTTCTCTTCGAAGAATTCTCCGAGCTTCTCGTTCACCAGCGATTCGACCAACCCCTTGACTTCGCTGTTCCCAAGCTTGGTCTTGGTCTGGCCTTCAAACTGGGGGTTGCGGACCCGTACACTGATGATGGCCGTCAATCCTTCGCGAACGTCATCGCCGGTGATCTTGGCCTGCATGTTCTTGGGCACGTTCCCGTTGGTCGCGTAGCTGTTGATCGTGCGGGTCAAAGCCGATTTGAAGCCGATCAGATGGGTGCCCCCTTCGGTCGTATTGATATTGTTGGCGAAGGAGAGGATCTTTTCGTTGTAAGTGTCGTTGTATTGAATGGACAACTCGACCTGGATGTCGCTTTTTTCACCTTCGATGTAGATCGGTTTGTGCAGCGGCGTGTTGCGGCGGTTGAGGTATTCGCAGAAGGCGATGATACCGCCCTCGTAAAAGAAATCCTCCTTGGCGTCCGAGCGCTCGTCTTCGAACGTAATCCGGGCCCCTTTGTTCAGGAAGGCCAGCTCCCGCAGACGGCGGATGAGAATTTCGTTTGAGAACTCGGTTACGGTGAATATTTCGGGGTCGGGCAAAAAGTGGACTTTGGTGCCGCGCTGGTGGCTTTTACCGATGACCGTGAGCTCTGTGGTTTTTCGCCCGCGTGAATAATGCTGATGGTAGATCTGCCCCTCCGAATAGACTTCGACATCCAGTGACACCGAGAGGGCGTTGACCACCGATACCCCCACTCCGTGCAGGCCTCCGGAAACTTTATAGGAGTCGCTGTCGAACTTACCACCGGCATGAAGTTTGGTCATCACGACTTCGATCGCCGGAGTGTTCTCCTTCTTGTGGATGCCGACGGGGATTCCCCGGCCGTTGTCGGTGACGGTGACACTGTTGTCGGGGTGAACCACGACATTGATCACATCGCAGCACCCGGCCATGGCCTCATCGATGCTGTTGTCGACCACTTCGTAGACCAAGTGGTGCAGACCGGCCACATCGATATTGCCGATGTACATGGCCGGTCGCTTCCGAACCGCCTCGAGGCCTTCCAGAACTTTGATGTTGTCAGCTGTATAAGTGGAATTGCCATTGGTATTCATATTATTTTCACAATCCTGCTCAAATCCGCATCGGCATAATGACGCTCAGATAGGATTTGTCTTTTTCGCCTTCGACCAGACAAGGTTTCTCCTCGTTAAGGATGTTCAGGATGATTTTTTCGTCGCCGATCACATTCAGGGTGTCGATGAAAAATTTAGGGTTGAACATCACCGTAATTTTTTTGCGGTTGAACTCGATCGGCATATCCTCTTTGGATTCACCAATTTCAGGGTTGGTGGAGGAGATCGTCAATACATTTTCGTTAAAATTGAAAATGACCCCTTTGTACTCCTCCGAAGAAAGGATGGACATTCGGCGCAACATCATCAGAAACAGCTGCCGATTTAGCAGAATATGGCTTCCATCCGGTTTCTGAATGATCTCCGCATATCGTGGAAACTCACCTTCGAGCAGCCTTATAATAATGATTTCATTTTGTTTTTTTACGATCAGGCTGCTGTCCTTGAATGCTAATTGGACGCTGCCCTCCGTTTCGA
Source organism: Desulfobacteraceae bacterium (assembly GCA_041310825.1). Classification (GTDB taxonomy): domain Bacteria; phylum Desulfobacterota; class Desulfobacteria; order Desulfobacterales; family SpSt-501; genus SpSt-501. Next base: position 7,034 of record JBFYWX010000400.1, read on the forward strand.
GAAATTTTCCAACCTCGGAGAGGCTTTTCTTGGGAATGAGCACTCCCGCACATTCCGGAATCACAGATGATTTTTCAAAATGGAAGTCTGTTTTGCACAGGCGGCTGCCGTCGGTTGAAACCATGCGCAGGATCGGTATACCCTCTTCGACCAACCGCTCGGTGTAGACCCCGAGAATATGGGTACGTCTCTCGTCGCCGGCAGCGCCGATGACAATTGATTTAGAAACCATGTCCGCCAGTACGCAAGAAGGAAGATCAAAAAAATCAGCGTTTTCTATCTTCGGAATCTCGGGAAAATCTTCCGGATTGAGGCCGACGATATGGTATTCCACAGTCTCGTTGCCGATTTTGATCCAGTGATTCTCAATTTCATTCAATACAATCTCATTTTGTGGAAAATCTTTTACAATTTCAAATAGTTTTCTTGAGTTTAAAGCGATCGCCCCTTGGGTTTCCACTACCGCCGCATATTGCCCCTCGAAACCGGTTTCAAGGTCGGTCGCAGAGAAGCTGACTCCGGTATTGGTGGTACGAATGAGCACGTTGGTGGTTATGGCCAGGTTGGTCTTGCGTCCGGTAATGCCTTGAATCCGTGAAAGCACCGGGAGAATGTCAGATCTCTGCACAGTCACTCTCATAGTGTTTCCCCTTTTTTTTGAATTAGTAAAATAAGTGATAGAGATGGTATTGTGTCAATAAGTTGATAAGTTTATAAACTATTAAATAAATTACAAAATAATTTAAAAAATTCCGCGTTAAAACGCCCGGTTCTATCCTCGAAACACCATTTCAACCCATGCCGTAGATAATTGTTCATAACCGTAGGGTTATGGTCACGCAATTACCCGAAGTGTAGACATCCGGGTCTCATTCGCATTCACCCATCGGTTGCGTGAATCCATTTATGGATGACAGGCACCTGTTTAGTCGCCCACCTCGTGGACAAACGCAAGTTTATGAACGCTTTATATAAATTTTCTATAAATTTTAATATCTTATTTACAAACGCATAGCGTTCGGATATAAATTCATCCATCTGTTCAGGACTTTGAGGCGCGGCAGGCCCCGGTACCCGAAAATTGGCCATAGAGAGGGTTTCGCCCTTCAATGCGAAGTCCCATTGGTATTCCCCGGTTTTGAAGACCAGCACCATCTCTGAAACCAAAGCCCCTTTGCGCAACGCCACCCGCCCCTCCTCGAGACCAGCATCGTCGCCTTTGATCGATATGC
>JBFYWX010000430.1:0-3064 GCA_041310825.1 Desulfobacteraceae bacterium
TTCATCGCCCGGGCCGATGCCGCCGCCCGGTAGGTCACATCAAACGAACGGAAGTCGAAGGCCCCGATCCCGGACTCCGCCGCGGCCGCCTCGAGGATCTTCGCCACCTCGGGTGGCACCGGCGCATCGGAGCCCTGGAGCTTCCCGAGGCCCCGCCCGAGATTGGTACCGGTCCGGGCGGCCCGCTCCCGGCGCAGACTGCGCGTACCCTTCACGTTTTGACGCTCCTGGAAGGCCTGCCGGAACGCTTTGCCCCGGGAAAACGAGTGCGGGGTGGAGCCGACGGCATGGACGGAGGGATCGCCCAGGAGGTGAAACTGGACCATGGTCTTCAGATCCGTCGGGTCGAGATGGGTGTAGGCCTGGGCAAAGCGGTGGCGCGCCTTCAGGGTCGCCTCCCCTAAAGAGACCCCGTCGAGCACCTCATCGATGAAGTACCGGCAGATGAGGTCGGCCTGCCCGTTGCCCTCGCTCGGGCCATAGGCGATCGTCGAGCTGCCGAAAAACCCGTAGGCCCCGTCGCGCAGGTAGGTGCTGCAGATCCCGGGCTCATTGTCGGCGTCGGCCGGGTCATAGAGCTGGGCCCCGTAGCAGCACTCGACCGCGATCACGGTCCCGTTCATGATTTTTTTCACAAGCTTTTTCGCCATGTGCGCAACGGGGTAGCTGCTGCCACGCTGGCCGTAGAAATTGGGGTCTTCCGGGCTTCCGTGGCAGTTGATGAAATGCACCCGCCGCCCGAGCTCCGTCGGGGTCCAGTTGGGACCCTTGGGGGGCGAGGTGGCCATGGCCGTACTGTTGCCGAAGATCCGGGTCAGGCTGAGGGCCGTGGACGCCTCCCAGACCTCGGCGCTCACGCTGAAGTATTTCTGGTACTCGGAGCGCGGGCGGGCCTTATGCCGCGCTGCGGTCCCCAGCAGCGACACCAGGTAGGCCGGGTCCCGCGACCCGACCAGATCCGGCAGCCTTCCCACGACCCGGGTCGGACCGACAAAGTCACCCGGTTGCTTGCTGTAGGGGGCCTCGCAGGCATAGGGGATGTCGCTGGGGACGACCTTGTCATCGTCTCCCTGCGGGCTGTAGACCGGGTTCTTCAGGTCCTGGTGCGGGACGATGTCCGGCGCCCCTAAAATCATGGCATAGTCCGGCGCGTAGGCGTCGTAGACCGCATCGACGGCCATCTTGACCGCCCGTTGGTCATTCGTGTCCGCAACCGCCGCGCCCTGGACCGTGCCCATGTCGGCCGCCGAGTCGATCGCCACAAGGATCGTGTTCAGCCCCCGCTTCGCGTCGGCGGCGATCAGGCGGCCGATCGCCTGTTCGATCCGGCCGGCCCCGGCCTGGTATTTTTCGTTCAATGCGCCCTTGTTGGTGATGATGACTTTGTCAGGTTTCATATGGCCTCCCTTACCGGCGCCTACGATGCCCGATTATTTTTAGAGGTTGCCCGAAGCCGATTCAATCGCCGGCCAGATCAGGACCTCCTGCAGCACGCTGCATGCATCGCCGTACCAGCGTGCGGCGCGCTCCAGATGATCGCCGGTGGTTTTGAGGCACCAGGCGTTCTGCTGGCTCTTGTAGAGCCCCCCCGCGTTGAAAGCCGCCGCCACCAGGATCGGGTCGCTTCCAGTCCTGGTGGCGCGCTGGGCGATCGCGGCGGCCCCGATGTCGATGTTGGTCGGCGGGTCGTAAAGGGGCAGATGGTCCGGTTCGTCGAGCTGGTATTCCAGCGCCGGCCCCACCACGAAGGGTTCGTAATCCAGTCCCTGCTCCCGGATGATCCAGCGCGATGTCGAGGCCAGAAGCTGCATGGGCCCGGCACTGTAATCGCCCACGCGCGGGGGGTTCACATCATCGACCGGGGCATCCGGCTCCCAGCGGAACGTGAGCGGCCCGGTGAAGCCCGCCTGGCGGGCAAAGGCCGTCTCGGTGGCGATGGTCATCATGACGAGAGCCGGCGGCAGCTGGTATTTGCGCGAGGCAGCCAGGATCGGCTGGGCAAAGAGCCGCCAGATGGCGCGGCACGTTTCGGGTTCTCCGGGCGTGCGCAGCGCCGATCTCCCGCCGTCCACGCTGCGCAGATAGACTCCGTTCTCATCGTGGCGCCACGCCTGGCCCCCAAACTTGTTGTGCCAGTCGGTCGCTGCGGGCACCGGCAAATCCCCCGCCGCCACACGCTCCATGGCCTCTGCGGCCAGCGGCGGCCGTCCGGGGACCAGCCCGGCCGCGGGCGGGCTGGTCGGGGTGCCGGTCCAGGAAATGGCGGCGGCCTCGAAGCTCTCGGCCCAGGAGAGATCCCCCCCTTGAGGGAAGCGGCCCGCCCTGAGATCGGAAAGCGACAGGCCGGACAGCTGCATGTGGGGGACCTCCCAGCTCAGCGGCTCGAGGCCTTCGGCCCGGCCGATCTCGTGCAGCCGGCTCCACCACCGGCGCTTCACGCCGGAGGTGTCCCAACTCCAGGCACCGTTCTCAAAGAGCACGAAGTCCGCCGCGAGTCCGTACTGATGGATGGAGCTCCAGGGCCCGGCCTTGGTGACGACGCTGCCCGGACGGCTCCGGCCCTGTTCGTAAAGAAACTGCTGCCGGTGCGGCGACCGGAAGCCCTCGAAAATCTTAAACGGCAGGCCTTCCGAGGAACAGGCCTGCAACACCGCCTCTGCCTCGCGGCGATAGGCCGGGTGAAGATGGCTGGGATCATTGTCCCGTCGTCCTGGGTCGGGCATGACGCACCTCCTGCTGACGCTGAATCTTGTTTAGGCTGAGGTAATCCGTGGCAGCTTGCCTTTCCAGCGGTCCTCACCCCGGTGCCTTTGAGGGGTCGGGGGCTTGGTGAAGGCGCAACGACAAGGTGAAGCCAGTGGGAGGAAGAGTCGAATTTCTGATCGTTTCGATGATGCCAGCCGCGCGCATCAAATTGAATGTCGAAGGGGATGGGGCACCCCACCGGCCGCATCCCCTCGACTCGCTATTGTCGTCTCAGACGGGACCCGTTTCTAAAAATGGAAGGCAATCCCGGCCGATCCCACGACATATTGGATATCATCCAAATCGCCCGTTCCCTGGA
>JBFYWX010000459.1:0-7504 GCA_041310825.1 Desulfobacteraceae bacterium
ACCCCAAGCCGAACGTTTTCGGACTGCCCCCCTGCGCCTTGAAAATGCTTCGTGAAGGCGTGGACAGATACCAGCGTGTCAGCTGCTTCCGGCTGGCAGTGCACCTGAAAAGAATCGGTCTGTCGTGTGACATGGCCCAAGCTGTCTTGAAACTGTGGGCGGAGAAAAACACACCTCAAAATAACACGCGTCGAATCAGCGAAAAAGAAATCGAAGATCAGACCCAGTATGCCTACAACAAACCCTATCGTAGTTATGGATGCCAGTCCGAGGCTGTCAGACCCTTTTGCCGTCCCGATTGCCGGCTGATGAAGGATTCTTAATAATGTCATTATCTTCCAGCGAGCTACGTTCTTTAGCGACCGAGATCGCCAATCAAGTGGGATTGAAGCTTATGGCCGACCTTTCACCTGGGCGATGGATGAAGGTTTCCGAAGCAGCGGCTTACTCCCGCGTGTCCAGAGACACCATCTACCGATGGATAAAGGAAGGATACATTCACGCTAATAAACGCACCGGAGAATGGATAATCGATAGGGAATCGATAGATGACTGGTACAGCCAGCTGGATTGACAAACAGTCCAAATGTAAGTATCGGGTACGTATGGCCGATCCCTACATTTGGAAACATCCTGAGTACATGACCTACTACGCCATCTGGCAGGATGAAGAAAACCGCACTCGCCGTGAAGCACTGGGTACCAAGGACGGGCGCATCGCCAATAGGCTTTTTCGTAATTGGAAACGCAACTTCTACGCAGGTAAAATCAAGCCGATTTCAAGCGGTCTTAGTCAGACTTTCAGCCGGTTCGTGGATGAATTTCTCGGCCATTTCGACAGTCAGCCGGATAAAGAGGATTCCACCTACACTCTTTATGAAGTCGCGTTGAAAAAAGCTCGGGAATGCTGGGGCGACATACCCTTAAAAAAAATTTCCGAAAGGCATTTAGACAATCTCCTGGCCGACATGGGAAGTGCCGGCCTCGCCATTCCCACCATCAACAAGAATTATCGCCACGTAAAGGCTGCTCTGAGAAAAGCAATTCGATGGGGCTATATGGACCCGTTGAGAGAGTGGCCCAAGCCCGTAAAAGAAAAACAGCGGATCCGTTATCTGACGCTTCCTGAATTACGCCGGTTGATGAAAGAAATCGATGACCCCGAATTTTCCGATTTCTGTATGCTATCAGCCTACACAGGCCTCAGATCCGGTGAGATTTTAAGGCTTACTTGGGATGATATCAACAACCCGGAAGGATTCATCCGGATCGTTTCAGAGCAAAAAAACAAGGACGAGGACCGGATTCCAATCAACCCGAATGCAACTGCAATTTTAGACCGGTGCAAGGCGTGCGGAAATCGCCCCCGGCTGTTTCGGTTTAAGACTGTACACTGGATATCACAAAAATTTAAAAAGTACGCCGTGGAGGCAGGTCTTGCCGATCGCCGCTTTCATGATCTAAGACACACATATGGAAGCCACAGTATAATGTCCGGTGAGGTGGATATATATACTCTTCAAGCCTTGATGCGTCATCGGTCTCTGGAGTCTACAAAGGTTTATGCAAAGTTGGCACCGGAGCATCTAAAAAGGGCGGGTTCAAAACTCAGCTATGGACCAATGCCTGTTGGAGAAAGAAAAAAGAAGTGAAAGAGTTTTTCCTTACGATTTCATTACACTATATCCTAACTCCTCAGAATTAAAAATTTTTTTTAGGATTTTAAGTCCCTTGCGTCTACCAATTTCGCCACCCAGGCGCACGTGCTCGAAAGGCCCGTGATCGGCCGGGATCAAATTATAGAAATCCGGGCGGGGATTCAAGCGAAAACAGAGGGGGCGAATTCGAAGCGCTTCTGGCGGATGAGGGCGACGCAGGCCTCGACCGCATCCGGGTCGTAAAGAACGCCTTTCTGCTCCGAGATCTCCTCGAGCGCCCGCTCCACCCCCATCGAGGGCCGGTAGGGCCGGTGGGAGGACATGGTCTCCACCACGTCGGCCACCCCCACGATGCGCGCCTCCTGCAGGATCGCCACGCCTTTCAACCCCTGCGGATAACCGCTGCCGTTCATCCGCTCGTGGTGCTGGAGCACGATCCGGGCGACCGGCCAGGGAAAGTCGACGCTCTTCAGGATGTCGAAGCCGGCCTGGGAATGGCCCTGGATCAGGCTCATCTCGAGCAGGCTCAGCTGCGAGGGCTTGGAGAGGATCTCCGCCGGAAGCGAGATCTTGCCGATGTCGTGGATGGCGGAAGCGATGGCAAGCCCTTCCAGCCGGTCCCGGGCGAGGCCCATCTCCCCGCCGATGGCGCGCGAGAGCTCCGCCACGCGGCGCTGGTGCCCCGAGGTGTACGGATTCGCGCTTTTCGACCGTCATGGCCATCGCCATGACCGTGCCGCCGATGACATGCTTCAGCTGCTCGAGGCTCTCCAGCAGCTCCTGTTGCGCGCGCTTGCGCCCTTCGATTTCGCGCCGCAGCCGCTCGTTCGCGCGCAGGAGCTCTTCGGTCCGCTGGTGAACCAGGCCCTCCAGGTTCAAGTTGAGCGCATGTACCTGGCGCTCGGCGGCCCACTTGGCACTCAAGGCGGATGCGAACTGCAGGATCTCCCGGGGGAGGAAAGGTTTCTGCAGAAAGAGCAGCCGGTCGGTGAAGCCGGGGTGCGGCGGCAGTCGTTCGAATTCACTGCCGATGAACCCGGTCACGAGAACGATGTTGGCCGTCGGGTCCAGTTTGAGAATCTCTTCGGCCGCCCAGATCCCGGATGGGCCCGGCGGCATGTGCACGTCGAGGAAAACGGCCGAAAAGGAGTCCCCGCGCGCCACCGTTCGCCGCACCGCCTCAACGGCCTCGGTCGCCTGGGACCGGCAGACCGTCTTGAAGCTGAGAGTGTTGAAGCAGGCCCTGCCGGGTGGTCCGCCCAGGCCCTTGAGTTCCGCCGGTTTGGGTTTCAAGATGGAGCAGTAGATATCGAGGATGACCGGATCGTCGTCGACCGCGAGGATGTTGAACACGTCTTCAGGCAAGAGGGGGGTCCGATCCATTTCCGCGTAGTGAGCTTATAGAAAACATACGCAAATTCGGCACCAATGGTATTTTTTGTATAAAAATCGCGGCCGCCCGGCCCCACGCCGCCTGGCATCAAGACTTCAGCATGATCGTTTTAAAGTTGAACCGATTGTAATTGCAACATAAATCTACTAAAAACCCTCGTCGCCCCCTACAAAGACGTAAACCGGTCGACCGGTCGATACACGAAAACCAGCCTTATCATACCACATTCCGTAGGGGTCGAGCGTCAACAGGGCGCAACCGGACCGTTCCGTCTGAACGGAATTTTGACGATGGCACCTTGTCAAGTGTAACGACATCTGTTAGCAAGTGTCCATTCATAAACGGCGTATTCCAGGCAAGTTAGGTTTTCTTTCTCTGGAATTCGATTAAAATGTCTGAGACCGATCCGAAAATCATCCTGGCCTCCCAGTCTCCCCGGCGTCGCTATCTGCTCGAGCGGGCCGGGCTCAAATTCAGCGTCATCCCCAGCGCGGTCGACGAGGCCGCGGTTTCCGCCGGGGAGCCGGACCGGCAGGTGCGGGCCCTGGCCGAGGCCAAAGCGGCCGATGTGGCAGGGCGGTTTCCGGAAAGCTGGGTAATCGCGGCCGACACGATCGTCGTGGTCGAGGAGCAGATTTTCGGCAAGCCCCGCTCCGAGGCCGAGGCCCGCGACATGCTGGCCCGGCTGAGCGGCCGCACCCACCAGGTGTTGACCGGCTACTGCCTCTGCTGCCGGCGGCGGGAGCGTCGCATCACCGAGTCGGTGGCGACCGACGTAGAGTTCAAGCAGTTGAGCCCGGTCGAGATCGACTGGTACATCCGCACCGGCGAGCCCTTCGACAAGGCCGGCGCATACGCCATCCAGGGCATCGGCACCTTCCTCGTCCGCCGTATCAACGGCTCCTACACCAACGTGGTCGGACTGCCGGTGTGCGAGGTGATCGAACATCTCATCCGCGAAGGGGTCGTCGGCTGGGACCCAGCGGCGGAAAACGGGCTCAAGGTCGCAGCGTCATGATCGCCTCCATCGCCGAGCGCCTGGAGCGGGTGCAGGGGCGGATCCGGGCCGCGGCCGAGGCCTGCGGCCGGGATGCGGCGAGTGTCCGCCTCGTGGCCGTAACCAAGACATTCGGGCCGGATGCCGTCCGAGCGGCGGTCGCGGCCGGGGCGACGGACATCGGCGAGAACTACATCCAGGAGGCCCGCGACAAATTGAACGCACTCGGGCCGCTCCCGGTCCGCCGCCACTTCATCGGCCACTTGCAGACCAACAAGGCCAGGCACGCCGTCGCGCTCTTCGACCTGATCCACACCGTGGACTCGGTGAAGCTCGGCCGCGAGCTCGATCGCTGCGCCCGCCGGGCGGGAAAACGCCAGGCGGTCCTCATCCAGGTGAACGTGGCCGGCGAGTCCTCCAAGTCGGGCGTCGCCCCGGAGGAGGCGCTGCCGCTCGTGCGCGCGCTGGCGGCGCTCGAGTACCTCGCGGTAACGGGCATGATGACCATGCCGCCCTTCTTCAACGATCCGGAGCGGGTCCGCCCCTTTTTCGCCGCCCTGCGGCAGCTGCGGGACCGCATCCGCGCGGCAGCGCCGGCCGGGGTCGAGCTGCGCGAGCTTTCCATGGGCATGACCGGTGATTTCGAGGCCGCCATCGCCGAGGGGGCGACCCTCGTGCGGATCGGAACGGCCATTTTCGGGGAGCGGCCATGAAGATACTGCTTCACACCTGCTGCGGGCCCTGCGCGATTTTCCCGGTGCGCGAGCTGCGCGTCGACGGGATGGCGGTGACGGGCTACTTCTACCCGCACAACATCCACCCTTACAGCGAGTGCCTCCGCCGTCGCGACACCCTGCGGGAGTACGCCGACCGGGTCGAGCTGCCCCTCATCGTCGAGAACGGGTACGACCTCGAGGGGTACCTGCAGAAGATCGTCTTCAACGAAGCGGACCGCTGCGGGATCTGCTACCAGGAGCGACTGCTCGCAACCGCCCGGGTCGCGAAGAACGCCGGCTTCGAGGGGTTCACGACCACGCTCCTCTACAGCCGCTTCCAGAAGCACGAGGAGATCCGCCGGGTCGGGGCTTCCATCGCGGCCGCGATCGGCATCCCCTTCCTCTACCGGGATTTCCGGATCGGGTGGAAGGACGGGGTGCAGGAGTCGAAGCGCCTGGGCATGTACCGCCAGCGCTATTGCGGGTGCATCTACAGTGAAAAAGAGAGTCACTTCCGGACGGCTTCGTAAATAGCCCAAGCTCTGCGTTGCTGCTCATTCCGGAGCCGCTGCGGCGTACTGGCAGTACGCCTCGCGTCGCGGAAATCGCGCGCCGTGCCTGCCCCGCTTTAGCGGGGATCTTGGGCTCTTTACGAAAAGGTCTTTGGGGGATTAGCCCCCCCCCACCCGGCCTCCCCCATCGAGGGGCAGGAGAAAACAGGGCGCGAGGGGACAGGGGAGCGGTCGTCGGAGTGGGACACTGATCGGTTATGTTCGGAAACTTCATCTACTTCATCCTGGTCCTGCTCATCTACCTGACCTACACCCCCTCCGAGCAGACCCACTTCAGCGGGGCCGAGAGCCTGCTGCTGGCTGTCGTGCTGAGTCTGGCCTTTGCCGGGTTCGTACGCCGGAGCTTCACGCGGATCGAGGAGCGGATCGACCGGATCGGCACGGCCCGGGCGGCGGCCCTCTTCCACTCCGCCCAGATGCGGGGCGCGGTGACGGCCGTGGCCGTGTTCGCCCTGGACGTCTACGGCCTCAACCTGCCCTCGTTTCTGATCGACTGGCCCCTCTTCGCGCACGTTCCCACGCTAACGGCGGTGGTGTTTCTGGCGCTCTTCGCGGGCCATCTGGCGCTGGTCTGGGCCCTCGGTTTCGAGGCCTACCGCCGGCTGCACCCCGCGGCCGGGTTCGGTCGCCGGGAGTACGTGGGCTCCCACATCTCCTTCGCGCTGCCGGTTCTGATCCCCTGGGTGGTGGCCTCCGGGCTTACGGACGCCGTCAACGCCCTGCCCTTCGCGGGGCCCAGGACCTTCCTCGCCACCACCGAGGGGCAGCTCGCCTATTTCGGCCTGATCATGCTCGCCATCGCCCTGGTCGGCCCGCTGATGGTCCAACGGCTCTGGCACTGCACCCCGCTTGCGGCCGGGGGCCACCGGGAGCGAATCGAGGCGCTCTGCCGGCGCGCCGGCATGCGCTACCGGGACATCCTTTCCTGGCCGCTCTTCGGCGGAAAGATGGTCACGGCCGCCGTGATGGGCCTCATCCGGCGCTTTCGCTACATCCTGGTGACCCCCGCTCTGCTCGACCTGCTCGAACCCCGCGAGATCGATGCGGTGGTCGCGCACGAGATCGGCCACATCAAGCGCCGGCATCTTATCTTCTACCTCGTCTTCTTCGCCGGCTACCTGCTCGTCGCCTACGTCGCCTTCGACCTCATCCTCTACCTGATGCTCTTCGTCGAGCCGGTCTGGTGGCTGGTTCACCACAGCGGCCTCAACCCGACCGCGACCGTCTCCACCCTCCTGAGCCTGGCGATGATCGGGGTCTTTCTCGTGTACTTCCGCTTCGTCTTCGGCTATTTCATGCGCAACTTCGAGCGCCAGGCGGACACCTACGTCTACCGGCTCTTCGACAGCGGGGTTGCGCTCATCAGCACCCTGTACAAAATCGCCTTCACGAGCGGGGAACCCCGCGACCGGCCGAACTGGCACCATTTCAGCATCGGCGAGCGCATCGACTACCTCGCGCGCTGCGAGCGCAACCCGCAGTGGATCCGCCGCCACGACACGAAGGTGCGCCGCGGCATCGCTCTCTACCTGGTTGGCCTGGCCGCGCTCGGCCTAATCGGCTACCAGCTCAACCTGGGGACGGTGGGGGCGCGCATGAACAGCCGCCTGATCGAAAAGGTCATCGTCCGGCAGGTGGAACGCGCCCCCGCCGACCCGGCCCTCTATGTCCTGCTGGGGGACTTCAAATTCTCCCGCAAGCTCTTTGGGGAGGCCCGCAACGCCTACGAGGCCGCCCTATCCCTGAAACCCGACGCACCGGTGGCGTTGAACAATCTCGCCTGGCTGCTGGCCACCTGCGAGGACGAAAGTCTGCGCGACCCTGTCCGCGCTCTGGTGCTCGCCGAGCAGGCCGCCGCCCTCGATCCCACTTCCCATGTTCTGGACACCCTGGCCGAGAGCTACTTCGTCAACGGCCGCCACGCCGAGGCCGTCGCGACGGCGCGCCGGGCCCTGGCGGCGGCCAAGGGGGACCTCTCCCACTACGAGCGCCAGCTCGAGAAGTTTCTCGCGGCCACAGGGAAGCAGGGGGCGTAGGAGCAACGAGTAACGAGTAACGAGTAAGTGCTTGTCAATAAATAAGCTTTACAACTAAGTATTTTGCTGTGGAAGGATTTGGTAGTTCCATTCGCCATGAAACGTTTGGGGTTTAAGGTTGACCGTTGCGAA
>JBFYWX010000462.1:0-3946 GCA_041310825.1 Desulfobacteraceae bacterium
CAATGAACAGATGCAACGCGACCGCATGGAGTGCCATGCCTGGGCCCGGCAGCAGACCGGGTTCGACCCCTTCCAGGCCTCTTCGGGAGCGCCGATGCCGCAGACCTCCGGTGGGTCGACCCTCGGCGCCGTGGCCGGTGGCGGGGCGGTGGGGGCGGCCGGGGGTGCGGTCATCGGCGGGATCGCCGGGAATTTCGGTCGCGGGGCCGCCATCGGAGCCGCCAGCGGGGCCTTGCTGGGCGGAATGTCGCGGTCGGGTCAAAACCGCCGCGATGCAGATGCCACCCGGCAGTGGGCGCAGCAGGAAACCGCCGCGCAGGCGGCCGCCCGGGATCGATTCAACCGGGCCTACCGCACCTGTCTCGAAGGCAAGGGGTACACGGTCAATTGATGTGACATTATAGGAAAGACGATTAAGGAGGATCCCATGCTCAGGATGGTTGCCCTTTTTGCATTGCTGCTTTGTGCGTCCGCGTGTGTCTCCGTTTTACCGTCCCCATCCGTTGCTGCAGATTTCGACGGGTCCAAGCCGCTGGTCTGCACGGTAATCACAGTCAACGAATGTCTCGAGAGCGAAGGCTGCATGGCAGTTGCTCCCGAAGATGTCAACCTGCCGCGGTACCTGTGGGTGGATGTCGCCAAGAAGACGATCCAAGACAAGAAGGCTGGCGACGGCCGGAAGAGCCCGATCGAGAGCGTGAAACGGGTCGACGGCAAGCTGATCCTCCAAGGTGCGGAGGAGGCGCGCCCTGATGTGCGCGACGGCTTCGGCTGGACCATCGCCATCATGGAGGACAGCGGCCAGATGGTGTTGAGCGCCTCCGGGGACATGGTGGCCATCTCCGCCTTCGGTGCCTGCACCTCCTACTGAAGCGCCCGCCGGGGCGGCTATCCGTGTCTAAAGGATCGCCCGTGAGAAAGCTGCTGATTGGGGTCCTGCTGCTGGCGGCGACCGGATGCTATTCGTTCGGCCGGGGGGTCGCCTCGCGGGTCGTCGAAACCCTGGACATGGAGCGGGGGGAGACGCGGCAATGCGAGATCCGCGGCGGCATGTTCCGCGGCATTTCCGCCTATCTGGACCAAGGAGAGACGGTCAAGGTGCTGATCGTCCACGGCATCGGCACCCATCGTCCCGGCCATTCGGCCGTCATCAGTGAAGGCATCGCGCACTCCCTCGGCCTGACTGTATTCTCGAATCCGGCCGATGCGGACATCCTGAACCCCCGGGATTCCGCACAGCGGCTGGCCAACCTGCGCATCATCCGGATGCGCAACCCGGAGGGATCCAGACGGCTCATTTTCTACGAGCTCACCTGGTCGGATATCACGGCGGCAAGAAAACGGGTCCTGGATTTCGACACCTCCGGGGAATACGCCCACCGCCGGGCCTCCTTCAACAACATCATGAAGGGTTTCCTGAACGATGTCGGCCCCGACGCCATGATCTACGTCGCCGACCGGGAAAACCTCATCCTCGCGGCGACGCAGCAGGCCATTTGCTGGATGCTGGCGGGCGGCGAAGAGGGGGAGGCCGGCCTCCGGCCCGGAGGGGTCTGCGGGCTTTCCTCCGTATCGCGGCTGAGCAGCCTGGAGCAGCAAAACATCCTCTTCATCACCCACAGTCTGGGCAGCCGAATCATCATCGACGCCCTGGCGGAGATCGTCGAGACCCTGGCCGACGACCGCACCGTGGCCGGTCATCCCGCCCTCGTCGCCGGCCTGCAGCAGAAAGAGATGACGGTGTTCATGCTATCCAACCAGCTGCCGTTTCTGCAGATCGGCCTGCCGCCGCCGGAGGTGGCCGGGCAGATCGAAAGCTACTGCCGGCCGGATGGGGAACACTATGCGCGGCGCGCCTTCAAAAAGATCAACATCGTCGCCTTCAATGACCCCAACGACCTTTTGAGCTACTCAATCCCCCGGAGTTTTGTCGAGAGCTACCTGGATTCCCGGATGTGCCCCGCCGTCACCAACATCCACATCAACGTCGCCGATCGGATCTCCGCCTTCGGCGTCGAGGTGGTCAACCCCATCGCCGCGCACGGCAATTACAATTCCGACGAGCGGGTGATCGAGCTCATCACCCAGGGGAACACGGAGCTCGAGAAAAACGAGCTGCTGTCCAGGCGCTGCCGGATGATTCAAATCGAAGACTGACGACTTCGTAAAAAACCCAATCCCTATTCATGTGTTCGCCTTCGACCCCCCTCTCCTTAATCCGCTCCCCCAATCCTGGGGGAGCGGGCAGAGTGAGGGGGTGCTCGTGTCTATATAAATGGGCCACTTCTAATATGAGGAGGCCGTTTCCCCGACCTGCGCAGGATCAAGACAGGGAGGGATCGGTAGGCGGAATCCAGCGCAAGGATCCAGGGGGTGGTGGGAATGCCAGATAAAAAGGAAGCCAGCCGGATCGAGCAGCGAACGCTCATTATCTCCATCTGCGGGGTCGTTGTTGTGGCCGTCGGCAGCATCACCTACGGCCTCTTCCTGGAATCCGATGTCGTCATCCTGAACGGCATCTTCTCTCTGTTGAGCCTGATTGGTGCCGGGCTGAGCCTCCTCGCGGCCAAGCTGGTGGTGCAACCCGAGAATCGGCGCTTCCCGTTCGGCCACTCCCACCTGGAGCCGCTCGTTCTGAGCGTGAACAGCTTCATGGTGCTGCTGATTTGCATCTACGCCCTGATCAACGGCATCGAACGCATCCGCGCCGGCGGCAGTGCGGTGGACGCCGAAGGGGTGATCTGGTTCGGGGTACTGAGCGGTGCGGTGTCGCTTGCGATGTGGATTTACGAGCGGCGGGTGGCGCGCCGGATCAATTCACCCCTGATCGAGGCCGACGCCCGCGAGTGGCTGATCGACTTCGGATTCAGCATGGTGACCCTGCTCGGCTTCGCCGTGCTGCCCCTCCTCGCGGAGCCCGCCCGCGGAGTTTGGGCGCGCTATGCCGACCCGGTGATGGTGGCCGCGATGGCGCTGCTGGCGATTCCGCTGCCCCTCTCGGTGCTGCGGCGCAGCCTGCGTGAAGTGCTCGTCATGAACGACGCCGGGGATGAGGTCGCCCGGCGGCTGGAGGCGGTCATGGAGACGATCCGCTCCGAATTCGACATCGCCCGCTACGTCCACCACGTAGTCAAGACCGGCCGCACGCGCTTCATCGAGCTCGACATAGTCGTCGGGCCGAATTTCGCGCTGCAGACCATCGCCGAGCAGGATCGTCTCAGAGAGAGGATCTGGCGCTCCCTCGGCTTGAAAATGGATGAGGCCTGGCTCTCCATCTGCCTGACGGGCGATTCGCGCTGGGTATAGCGAAACCAGCTTGAGACGTTAACTGAAGACACCTAATCAGCCCTCCGGGATCGAGGCCGCGCTCGAGAAGAAGCCTTTCGTGGATGTGGTGGCCGAAGCGCCATACCTGAAGAAACTCAGAATCGTCGAGACCGGCGGGGACCACTACGCCTGAAGCTTTGAGGCATGGCGACTCGTCCGGCGGTTCAGCGTTTCTTCGCACGTCGTAAATAGGACTCCACCCGCCCGATCTGCAACTGCCACCAGCCGAACGTTTCGGTGAGCCACTTGTAGACGCCGGCGCCGACCAGCGTGCCGAGAGCGACCGAGGTGATCACAAACACCACCGTGATCAGGCCTTCGAGCCCGGCGGCACGGTCGCTTAACATGTGCGTGACGCTCAGCAGGCCCAAGGCGCCCGGTACCAGCAGCCAGAAGGCGGGCAGGAAGGTCACGGTCGCCGGCGGACCGCGGAAGCGGAGCTGAATCAAGTATCCCAGCGGTGTGGCCACCAGCGTGCCGAAGAAACCGCTGATCTCGCATCCGAAAAACCCGCCCGCGAGCCGCTGCGCCGCAAAGGCGATCAGCAGCACCAGGAGAATCCACTGCAGCGAATTTCGCGGCGCCGAGAAGTGAAGATAAACTCCCAGGCCGAACACCA
>JBFYWX010000477.1:0-2790 GCA_041310825.1 Desulfobacteraceae bacterium
CTCATCCGCAGCGTGATCCGGGCGGAGTCGGGGTTTCGGGCCGATGCCGTCTCCCCGGCCGGGGCGCAGGGGCTGATGCAGTTGATGCCGGGAACAGCCGCAGAGCTTGGGGTTACAGACCCATTCGACATCCGCCAGAACATTGACGGCGGTTCGCGCTATTTGCGCCGGATGCTGGATCGATTCGACGGTGACCTCAGGCTCGCCCTTTCAGCCTACAACGCCGGCCCCGGGGCGGTTGAAAAATACGAGGGTCAGGTGCCGTACGCGGAGACCCGGGCCTACGTCACGCGCGTCCTGCGCTTTGCCGGACTCTCGGCCTGAGGCCGGCCTCAGCCCGGCAGCACACCGTTTTCGATCAATAGCCCAGGTTGAACGCTCCCACCCGGCCGAAGGCGTCCACCCGGCCGTCGGTCAACCGGACGTAGTAGCGGTTGGTAAAGATCCAGTCGCTGAACAGTTGGTAGTTGAGATAAGCGGTGTTGCCCATCTCGCTCGTGCTGTTGGGCGTGCCGATCGCCTCGACGACCTGGTCCCGGCTCATGCCGAGCCGGACATCGTTCATCTTGTTTGCGCACCCGAAGAGCAGAACCGCCGTCAAAAGCAAAATTAAGATTTTAAGACCTCTCACGTCGACACCTCCTTTGGGTGATGGGCATAACAGGCGCGCAGCTAGGGCTATCCTGTCTCTCTCCCTGCGTGTTCCCGTCACCTACCCCTGCACGATTCTCTCCTGCCGAGGCCCATTCGTCTATCTGAACGTGCACCGCTTCGCTGTGAACGGGCACGGTCTCAGCCCCGAGACACTATCACCTCCGGCCGCGGATGGCAATCGGCCCCGGTGGGCCTTGCGCAGACGCCAACCGTTCTTTTGAATTGATGCGACTGCCCGGCGGTGGTATAAGGGAACCGACTCGGGGATCCGGGTCATCGCCCTCGCCCGGAGGCGGTAACGTCAGGAGTTTTTTCAGCGAAGAAGGGTTCCAGGGGTCAAGGGGCCAAGGGTTCAAGGGCGTAACGAATTCGGAAGGTAGGGTCTTTTACACTCGAACCCTCGGCCCCTTGACCCCTCGGACCCTTTATTTTCCACCGGCCTTGAGCCGGTGCGCGAGAGGTTCACCGCATGAGCATCGCCAAGCGCATCGAGACCGTCATCGCCGGGTCGTCCTGGATCCGGCGCATGTTCGAAGAGGGGAGCGAGCTAAAGAAGCGATACGGCGCCGAGAACGTCTTCGACTTCAGCCTGGGCAACCCCAATCTGCCGCCGCCGGACCGGTTCCGGACGGTGCTGCGGGAGATCATCGACACCGAAGGCCCAGGCGCGCACGCCTACATGCCGAATACCGGATACCCCGAGGTGTGCGGGGCGGTGGCCGGGTTTCTCGCGGTGGAGCAGGGGGTGCCGGTCGAGCCGTCCGACGTTATCATGACCTGCGGGGCCGCTGGGGCGCTCAACATCGCCCTCAAGGCGCTGCTGGACCCCGGCGACGAGGTGTTGACCCCGGTGCCCTGTTTCGTCGAGTACGGGTTCTACGCGGACAACCACGGGGGGCTGCTCACGACCGCACCGAGCCTCCCGGACTTCCAACTCGACCTCGCCGCCCTCTCGGCCGCGCTGACGCCGCGGACCAAGGTGGTCCTGATCAACTCACCCAACAACCCCACCGGCGCGGTCTATTCCGCCGCGAGCCTTGCGGCCCTGGGGGAGTGCCTTGCCCGCAAGAGCCGTGAGTTCAACCGCACGATCTACCTGGTTTCCGACGAGCCTTATCGCAAAGTCGTCTTCGACGGAATCCATGTACCGAGCCTCTTTGCCGCCTATGCGGACAGCCTCATCGCCACCTCCTATTCGAAGGACATCTCCATCCCGGGCGAGCGCATCGGGTTTGTCGCCGTGAACCCGCGGGCCGCCCACCGCCGGCCGCTGGTCGCGGGCATGGCGCTCGCCAACCGCATCCTCGGGTTCGTCAATGCGCCGGCGCTGATGCAGCGGGCGGTGGCCCGCCTGCAGGGCGAGCGCACGGACATCGGCGCCTACCAGCGCAAGCGCGACCGGCTGTGCGACGGATTGGGTGCGATCGGCTACGAGTTCGTCAAGCCGGCCGGGACTTTTTATCTCTTCCCGCGGGCCCCCATCGCCGACGACGTGGAATTTGCGCAGGCTCTCAAGTCCGAGCGCATCCTGGTCGTGCCCGGGCGCGGCTTTCACGCTCCCGGGTATTTCCGGATCGCCTTCTGCGTGAGCGACGACACCATCGCCCGGGCGCTGCCGGGCTTCGAGCGCGTCTTTCGACACTTCCGATAACCCCGGGCACTCCCCTCCCACGGCCGGCCGGCTTCAGGAATCGAAGCCGGCGGCCGATAATGGCATCATGGTTGACAATCCCGGGTGACGACCCCACCATCCTGACTGGAAGCTCGCGGAGGCTGCCTGCTCTCGCCAGCGACAAGGTGCCGGAGATGAGAGGGCAGCTTTTAGGAGGATCGGTACCATAATGGTTTTCGAACCTGTTTCGCTTGTCATGCTGACCCTGGTTTACCTGGCGGGAAGAATATGCTGGGACCGGCGCCATGGGCGCCAGCGGTTTGTCTCCGACGACGACGCCCTGAGCGGTTTGGCGATGGCACGGCAGTGCAGCGCCTACGACGTCTTCATCCAGGCCGGCCGGCAGTGGGGCTTTTCCGCCTCCAAAACCACCGGGGATTTCAATCGGTACCTGAGGAGCGGGTTCATCCCGCGCTATGTGGCCGGTTTCGCCCGCGAGAACATCCGCCCGGAGGAAGTGCAGG
>JBFYWX010000487.1:0-4576 GCA_041310825.1 Desulfobacteraceae bacterium
GCGGCGGGCGCGCAGCCGCGCTGAGGGGCGCCCCCGCGGGCCCCAGTGCGCTCCGGCTGTGCGCGCGGCCCCGAAACAGGGCGCCCTCGATGAAATAGCGTTAGCCATCTTTTGGATGGGAGGCGCTGGCGGGCCGGGGGCCTTGCACGGCACGTGTTTCTTACAACCCAATTTAAGATCGCGAGGTGAACGCTATGAAACGCGCATTGGGAGTAGGGCTTCTTTCGCTTGCAATCGGGCTCATGGCCGGCGGGGCGCTTGCCACCGGCTTTCCGACCTTTAGCTGCCCGTGGACCCCGGTGGTACCGGGGCCGGCCGAGGTGAGCGGGTCGGGCAGCGTGTCGGTGAAGGACATTCACGGCACCCCGGCCACGGGCGGCGTGCTGTGCGGGACGGCCGGCTTCAGCTTCGAGGCCGCGAAGGGCGGCAGCGCCGGTCAGATCTTCAACCCAAAAGGAAACGGCGAGGCTATCGGCGGTGCCGTGGCCGGCAGCGTGCAGCTGCCCGACCTTGCCCGTTCGGAGAACACCCTCGGGGTGAGCGCCCTGGCAACGGCCACTCCCGGGCCGAAGGGCTCCGCTGCGGTAGCTGTCGAGGGGCAGGCGGGCCAGGAGACGCGGGCGACCCTGCCGGGGGTCGCGGTTTTCGGAAGCGCGCAGAACATGACGCAGGCTGCTTTCCAAGATGTACGCTCCAGCGGCTCGCTCAACGGTTCTCTGACAGCACAGGGGGCCGCCAATGCTGAGGGGATCAGCCAGGTGAAAAAGCTGCCGACGGCCCCCGGCGCGCTGGGCCTCGAGGTCTTCTCCCAAGGCGCCTCGGATGCCGAAAGCAGCAGCCTGGATGCAGCCAACGAGTCCGGTATTTACGGCGAAGGCGCGGCGCAAGGCGCGGTGCACCTGGTTCTGCCCGGCAACTATGGCGTGGCCGGCGGCTCGGGAGAGGCGGGGTATCAGGCGTTCGGCCCGGGCGAAGCCTCGGGGGCCTTCACGATCACGGGAGCCTTTGGCGCCGCCAAAAGTGACGGCATAGTCACGCTTGATGCCAAGGTTACGGTGAGCAGCAATGCCCAGGGGGCGACGCCCAGCCCTCCGGGCGGTGGTGGCGGTGGTGGCGGCCCGACGTGGCCCTCCTGGCCGACGTGGCCCTCCTGGCCGACGTGGCCGTGCCCGTAGCGGATCGCCCCGAAAACCGGAAGCGGGAGGGGGTCGTCCCCGCCCGCTTCCGGCGCGGGCTCCCGCGCAAGAAGACGGGCCAGGGCCTGGACAAAAAAATGCAATAAAAGGGTTGACAAAGTACCGGTTTTGATTTCTAGAAGGCGCCGTCGCGATGCCGAAAGGCCCGACGGCGCACGCGGGGCGCGGCGGGGTGCGGGAGCCGCAAGCACCAAAGAAAAAAGCGCCTGTAAAAAAATAGGAGTTGACACTCAAAGTAAATCGAGGGATATTGAAGATTAATTCGCCGCGTTGGCTTCCAACGGCAGGGCGACGCGGCGAGGTCCCGGCCAAGGGGTGGCCTTGAAAACCGAGGCGGGCCCCGAAGGGCCGCAGGCAAGATCACAAGCAGAATAAATTGCCGGACGTGCAAGGAAGAAAAAAGCTTATGGCCGTGCGGCCGAACATCGAAAGGAGGTGATGAAAGGCTCAGCGTGGAAAACGCTGAAGGACCCCCGGCGCTTCGACTGGGAGGAGAAAGCGCGGGCGAGGTTCCGGAAGAGTGGTTGATGTTGAGGTTGATTTTTCACAACCAAAACAAAAACGGAGGAAAACAGATGAAGAGATTATTTGCAATTGTGGTCGCTGTGGCGCTTGTGACCTTCGGCGCCCAGGTCATGGCCAGCCCGCCTGTCGGGCCCCCCAAGGAGGGTTTCCTGATCACGACCAACACCGATATTGAGTGCTTCGGCACGGTCGAGGAGAAGGAAGCCTACAACTGGACCTACTACCAGCGGGCGGACAATGATCCGGACGGGACCGGCCCCAACGGCGGAAACCCGCTGCGCCCCAGAACCGGCGGCGCCTTCAACCGCGGCGCGGAAGTGGCCTACCAGGAGGATTTCAAGGCCATCGACGGCATCACGCGGTTCGTGAAGGATTTTTCGGCCGATTCGCACAGCGAGCCCAACCTGCAGGTGGCCAAGGTCATCGGCTACCTGGCGGATCCTGAGAGCCCGGCGGCCCAGGCGACCTTCACTGAGAAGGTCGGCCTTTCGGTCGTGGCGGCCGGCGACGGCGGTCTCAACTTCTCGGGCCTTCTGTCTCTGTGCCCCTGGGTGACCACCTCCTCCTACCCGGCCACCAACGAGGGCATCGCGGCCGGCAGCAGCTTCAAGGTGACGGCCATCCAGAACTTCAACACGCAGTCCGAGGTGGTCTCCACCGACATCCCGAACCTGACCTACACGGTTGACGCCTTCAACAAAGAGGGCGGGTTCGCCGGCGTCGGCGAGATCAAGGCCGCCTTCGTGGTCGAGCTCTTCGAGGGCGCGGGCGCCTACCAGGGCCGCGATGCCGGTGCGCCTCCGATCCAGAGCCGCACGACCTACACCGAGACGGCTTCTGCCAAGGGGATCTGGAACTTCACCAAGACCATGGAGTATCAGAGCCAGTTCCCGGAACTCGGACTTGCCAACCCCTTCCTGCGGGTGCCCTAAGGGCTTGCAGGAGGAAGCAATCGCCGCTCTGTAACAAAATAAGGGGAAAAGGGCATTACCGGATCAAACCGGGTGTGCGATTCCCCTTATTTTTTAACGCACGGGGACGGCGCAACGAAACAACGCAAGATCGCCCTCTTTCCGGGTCGCCGCCGCAACGCGCCGGCGACCCGGGCGAGAAGGCGCTTTATCCACGAACTTTTGCCCCGACGGCCGCCGCCTGCGCTGCCGGCCGGGGCAACTGAAACCTGCACAAGATTCGGTAGCGGTTTCCACGACGAAAGGATTCACGGACGATGAAGAAGCTGAATGCGGTGATCGCCGGGATTGCGGTTCTTGCGTGGGTCGGTGCGGCGATCGGGGCCCCCCCGGTTCCGGGCCCCGCCGAGGGGTTCATCATCAGCACCTCAACGGACATCGAGTGCATCGGCACGGTGAGGGAGTCCTCCTCCTACAACTCCACCACCTATGCGGGGGATGGGCCCCTTGCTCCCACGACCGGAGGAAATTTCAACTCCGGCTCCGAGGCGGCGTACAAGTCGAATTTCGTCGCCATCGACGGCACCACGCGCTTCGTAAAGGAGTTCCGGGCGGATTCCTCCAACGCCCCCAACCTCGAGGCGAACACGGTCATCGGCTACGTGGCCGACCCCAACAGCCCGGCGGCGCAGGCGACCTTCGAGGAGAAGATCGGCATCTCGGTGGTCTCCGCCGGCGAGAACGGCCTGAACTTCTCCGGCCTGCTCTCCCTCTGCCCGTGGGCCACCTCCTTCGGCTCCGGGGCCACCAACACCTCGGTGGCGGCCGGCAGCAAGTTCAATGTGACCTTCATCGAGAATTTCTCCTCGAGCGCGCAGGCCACCACCACCGACATCCCCTCGGTCGCCTACTCGGTCAACGCCTTCAACCGCGAGGGCGGCTTCGCCGGCGTCGGCGAAATCGCGGCCTCCATGATCGTCGAGATCTTCGAATCCAACGACCGCTACACCGGCCAGGGCGCGCCGCCCTTGAACTCCCGGACCACCTACACCGAGTCGGCCTCGGCCAAGGGGGTCTGGAACTTCTCCAAGGAGATGCAGTACGGCAGCCAGTTCAGCACCCTGGGCAGCGGCAACCCCTTCACCCAGGTGCCGTGAGCCCCGGAAGAAAGGACACGCGATGAAGACACGGCAGGCGACACCCGCTCCGGCGAAAGGGCTCTTATTGCCGTTCAGGATCGCGCGCGGCGCGCTCTTGGGCCTGGCGCTGGCGCTTTTGCAGCCGGCCGGCGCCGCGGCCCAGACGGCCGTGGACCCGCCGCCTTTCGCCATATTCCAGAAGGAGCCCATCTTCGGCAGCACGGTCGATATCGCCACCTTCGACGCGGCCCTCGCGCTTTCCCAAACCTACCGGGAGGAGGCCGTGGGCTCCGTGTTCGATTACTCCCTCGAGGTGGCCCTCGACGGGCGCAGCCGGGTCTTCAACTCCATCAGCTCGGTCCCCTTCCGGCCCGGGGGCCGTCTCTACGATACGACCACGATCCTGGGGGCCGACATCACGGACCCGGAAAAGGCCCTGCAGGCGAGCGAGCGCTTCACCTTCGCCGCCTGCGGCGAGACCGCGGGGATCGGCACCGGGATGGGGGTGGAGACCCTGCTGCTGCGCGGCAAGGCCCTCTCCCAGGTGCGGGTCGACAGCGCCTCCAAGCAGTTCGAGGGCAGCTACCTCGGCGACGGCGTGGGGGCCGTGGGGATCGGCGTTGCGGTCGGCTCGGGGTCTGCGGCCGGCAGCCAGTCCTACAACGGCTCCCTGCGCGTGGAGGGGGACTACCGCGTCAGCTACTCGGTGAGCAGCGGCCCCAGTTTGTCGGGCGGATGCCTCCTGGGCTGGTAGGCCGCGGGTTTCGTCCAGGCGATACGAGGGGCGGGGGCCGCCTTCCGGAGG